>NZ_JBHWUI010000264.1:0-7494 GCF_042737525.1 Kitasatospora sp. NPDC059973
TCCCCCGGGGGCGCCGCCGTTGCCGCACGATTTCCTCGCGACGGCGAATATGACGGCCACGCGCCGATTTCTGTGGCTGGCGTAAAGATTGTCATCCTATTGGTCAATTCGGGTTACCGGCGCCATGGTGGTCGCAGATCGGTGACTATGATCCACTTCTTGTGACGAACAGTCAGAGCAACATAGCAGCAGTGCAGTCGGCCGACGTCGTGATCCTCGGGGCGGGCCCGGCCGGTCTCCTGCTGGCCAATCTGCTCCAGCGCGGCGGAATCGACTGCGTGGTCCTGGAACGCACCGACCGCACCCGCGTACAGACCCGGGCGCGCGCGGGCTTCCTCGCACCCAACACCCTGCGGATCCTGGACCGCCACGGCCTGGCCGAAGGCCCGCACCGCAACGGCAAGCAGCACGGCGCCTGCGAATTCCGCACCGCCGAAGGCCGCTTCCGGCTGGACTACGGCAAGCTCGGCCGACGCGAACCGCACACCGTCTACCCCCAGCAGTACCTGGTCACCGACCTGCTGACGTCCTACCTGGCGGCAGGCGGGCGGGTGCACTTCGAGACCGAGGCGCTCGCCGTGCACGACACGGGCACCACCCGCCCCACCGTCGCCGTACGGGAGGCGGACGGCCGCCTCGCCCGGTGGCAGGCCCGGTACGTGGCCGGCTGCGACGGCCGGCACGGCGCGGCCCGGCGCTCCCTGCCGCCCGGCACCGTACGCCACCACCGGGACCACGGGATCTCCTGGCTCGGCCTGCTCGCCGAGGCGCCGCCGAGCCTGGACGCCGTGGGCTACGCCGTCCACGACCGCGGCTTCGCCGGGCACATGGCCCGCACCCCGGAGGTCACCCGCTACTACCTGCAGTGCGAGCGCGGCACCGCGACCGGAGACTGGTCCGACGGGCGGATCTGGGACGAACTCGACACGCGGATGTACGCCGCCGAGCACGGACCGCTGCACCGCGGCCGGATCCTCGAACGCGGGGTCGTCGACTTCGAGTCCGACGTCATCGAACCGCTGCGCCACGGATCGCTCCTGCTGGCCGGGGACGCCGCGAGCCTGATCAGCCCTCCGCCGCCAAGGGCGCCAACCTGGCCGTCCTGGAAGCGGAACTCCTCGCCCGGGCCCTGATCGCCGACCTCGCGCACGGCGACTCCGAGGCGCTGGACCGGTACTCGCGGCAGGCCCTGGAGCACATCTGGCGGGCGCAGGAGTTCTCGCTCTGGATGATCCGGCTGCTCCACCGCGAGCCCGCCGCTCCCATAGGCGAATCGTTCTTCCACGAATCCTTGCGCCGCTCGCGCCTCGAATCCCTGCGCACCTCGCGCTCCCACCAGGACTGGTTCGCCGAGAGCTACACCGGCGTCTGAGCCCTCCCGCTCCACCCCGCTCCGCCCGGCCCCGCGCCGGCCGACCCCGCTCCGCCCGACCTCGTTGTGCCCGGCCCCGCCGCGCCCGCCACGCTCCGCCCGGCCCCGCGCCGGCCGGAGGCTGTCGGCTGCCCGCCGCCCGTCGGACGCCCGAACACCCGGACAAGGAACCGCACCATGCCGACCACGATGACGCCCCCGGACACCGACGATGTCACCCGCCTCCTCGCGGCGGCCACCTTCGTCCGGGAACACGACAGCACCAGGCTGCTCCGCCTCCTGCTGCCCGGCCTCCCCGGCTCGCGGCTGCGGGCACTGGCGGACCACTGCCGCTTCGCCCACGCCGCGGTCCTGGTCTTCCCGTCCGACCGGGACGCCCTGCACGATCAACTGGCCGCCTGCGACCTGACCGTGGACGTACCGTCGACGCCCAGCACCGTGGTCCGCGAGCGGCTGGCACTGCGGCACGGCCACGACCCGGCGGGCCTGGACGTCGCCATCCTGCGGCCACCGCTGCGCGGCCCGCTCGGTGAGCGCCGGGTGGTCGAGGTGTTCGCGCTGACCGTCCCGCCGGGCTCCGGCCTGGCCGCGCTCGCCGCGCACGAGCGGGTCGCCCAGCACGAGGCGCACCTCGCCTTCGAGGTCGAGTCCGCGGACCCGCTGGTGCTGGACGGCCTGTGCGCGCTGCTCGCCCGGCACGGCGCGAGCCCCGACGGCGGCGGCTACAACCCGCACGAGGACGGCACCGTCCTGTACTTCACCGCCCCGGCCGGGTCGCGGACCGGGTACCGGCGGCTGGAACTCCACGTGGCGGGCGCCCACCCGGACACCCTGGCCGCGCACCTGGGCCGGTACCCCGCCGGGCCGGACGAGGACTGGGGGCAGGCCCGCCCGGACGGCCCCGCCGATCCGCACCGGGAAGCCGAGACGCTGCTGCACCTGCTCACCGGGGCCTGGACGACCCAGGCCCTCGCGGTGTTCGCCCGGCTGGGGCTGCCCGACGCCCTGGACACCCGCACGGGAGCCGGCGCCGAGGCACTGGCGGACCGGATCGGCGCTCACCCGCAGAGCCTCGCGACCCTCCTGCGCTACCTGGTGATGCTGGACGTGGTCGCGCAGCACCCGGACGGCTTCCGGCTCACCGGCACCGGGGCGCTCCTGAGGGCGGACGCCCCGGGGTCGATGCGGCCGCTGGCACTGATGTACGGCGGCCCGTTCTACCACTCCTTCGCGGAACTGGAGCACACCGTGCGGACCGGCGAGGCCGCCTTCGACCACCTCTTCGGCGAGAACCACTTCGACCACTTCGCCCGCGACCCCGAACTCGCCGAGCAGTTCGACCGCTCGATGGTCGCGAGCACCCGGATGTTCGAGCCGGTCCCCGCACATCCGGCGATCCTGGCCGCAGGCCGGGCCTCCGTGTCCGGCACCGTCGTCGACATCGCCGGCGGAACGGGCGAGCTGCTCGGACGCGTCCTGGCCGCCAACCCCCGCCTGCGCGGCGTCCTGCTGGAACGCCCGCACGTCGTCGTCGCCGCCCGCGGGCAGCTGGACGCGGCGGGCTGCGGCGAGCGGTGCACGTACGTCACGGGTGACTTCGCGGACGTGCCGCCGGGCGCGGACGTGTACCTGCTCTCCCGGGTCCTGCACGACTGGAACGACGAGCGCTGCCGGGACATCCTGCGCCACGTGTCCCGGGCCATGCCCGCCCACGCCGACCTGCTCATCGTCGAGCGGGTCCTGCCGGCCGACGGTTCGACCTCGCTGGCCACCGCGTGGGACCTCCACATGATGTGCAACACCGGCGGCCGCGAACGCCGCGCCGATCACTTCGCCCGGCTGCTGGCCGACGCGGGCCTCGAACTCGTCGACGACTCGCCGCTGCCGCTCGGTGGCACCCTGCTGCACGCGCGCAAGGCCGGGGTGCCGGCCCCGCGCGGCCTGACCGCCGGATGACAGTCGCGGCGGGTGATGGCGATCGGTGATCGGGCCCTGATGACGGTCCTGGGGGACGAGGTCCTCGACCTCGCCACCCTGCATCTGACGTCGCCCGCCACGCTCCGCCGGCTGGGCGAGCCGCTCGGTCTGGTGCCCGCGGTCTGAAGCACGTCCGAGGGTGCTGGAACACGGCCGTTCCCGCAGGCGGCGGTGTCCGGGCCGTGTTCCGGCACCCCGGAGGGCCGACCTCCCGTACCGACTGCCGGCCCGGTCGGCGTGGACGCCGCGACCGGTCCGGCCGGGACGGCGGCCTGTTCGCGGCCTACGCCCCGCTGATGGAGAACCCCGGGCGGTGCGTCGTGCGGGGGCTCAGTGCGCTTCGCGGGGGTGCCCGGCGACGCGGCGCGCACCGGCGGTGATCCTCTTGAGGAGCAGGCTCGGGATGGGCGTGCTCAGGGGCCGGTACGCGGCCGGTGCGTCGGCGGCGCCGGGGCGAAGCGTCGAGGGGACGGCGGGGACGGCGGGGACGGACCGCGTCGCGGCGGGGCCGCCGCCGGTGAGTGTCTGCCGGTCGCGCACGTGCTGCTCCAGGTGGCATTGAGGCGATGGTGATGTCGGCGGCCGCGGGCGTCGAAGTCGAAGGTCGGCGTCGAGCCGTACGGCCTGCGGATGCTCGGTACCGCGCAGTGCAGAAGCAGGTAGGTGAGCGCCGCCCCGACGCGGTCTGCGCGGTCTGCGCTGTCTCCGCGGACGGCGGCGAAATGCTCCCTGCGCGTTTTCTACCCGCTCCGCATGCGCGGAGTCCAGGGGTCGCCCGGAGTTCCGTGTGTTCGTCCGAACGCTCGTACCGGCTCCGTGGCGGGTGCTCCACGGAGGGCCACCGCCGGGACTCCGCCGGACCGTGTGCGCCGCCCCGCGGCCTCAGCCGGTCGGGCCGGGGAAGGACGCCCAGGCCGCCGGCCGGGGCCCGGCCGACACCGAGCGAGCGGAGCCTACGGAGGGCGGACTGGTCCTGGGGGCCTCCAGCCACTCGACGAACTGCCGGAAGGAGAGGAGCCGGACGTCGGGCTTGCCCGCGACGGTCCTGATCGTCTCGGTCGAGGCGCGTTCGAAGGCGGCGAGGTAGCAGTCGCGGGCCTGGGCGCGCCACTCCGGGTACCTGGCCGGGGGCCGGTTTCGGCGGTGGAGCCGTCCCCGATCGGCGTCGCCCGGCCCACGGGCCGCACCAGGCGGCGGCCCGTGCCCGGAGCGCTGCCTCCCGTCCGCCGAACCGTCCGCCGAGTCGAACGGACTGCCGGCCGCGCCGAGGGTCGACGCGCTCGGGTGAGGGTCCGGTGGCGGGGCCCGGAGGCCTCGCCACCGGTGCCGTGCCCGGGAGCGCTCCGGGCCGACGTCCCTGCCGCGCCGTCCCGCTGACGCCACGTCAGTTCCCGTCGGTCCCAGGAGTACGGTCCCGGCCGGGACCGCTCGCCCGGAGCCTGCTCCCACCTGCGGTTCGTCCTGGCTGCGGACGAACTCCGCGGTCCCCGAATGGTCTTCTTGATCAAGACCGGGGACCACCGGCGTCATTGATCAAGAGAGGTCCTTCCATGAACGAGTACGTCCCGCAGAGCCGGAGCCGCCACGGTCGGCGCTGGGTGGCGACCACGGTGGCCGCGGGTGTGGTGGCGGCCGGGGTGCTGGCGCCGACCGCGGCGTTCGCGGGCGGGCGGCCCGACAGCGTCCAGTCGAGCCTGAACGCCCTGGTGAAGGAGGACGGGCTGCCCGCCGCGCTGGCCGCCGTGAAGGGCCGCGACGGCCGTACCCGCACCTACACCGCGGGGGTCGGGGACCTCGCCACCGGGGCCAAGGTCCCGATGGACGGCCAGATACGGATCGGCAGCAACACCAAGACCTTCACCGCCGTCGTCGTCCTCCAGCTCGTCGCCGAGGGGAAGGTCGGCCTGGACTCCCCGGTGGAGAGCTACCTGCCGGGCCTGGTGCGCGGTGACGGCATCGACGGGCGCGCCATCACCGTCCGCCAGCTGCTCCAGCACACCAGCGGCCTGCCCGAGTACGTGGACAAGGACGCCATCCTCACCGACCCGACGCGGTACTACGAGCCGCGTGAACTCCTCGACGCGGCGCTGGGCCAGACGGCCCACTTCGCCCCGGGGACGAGCTGGGAGTACAGCAACACCAACTACCTGCTGGCCGGCCTGATCATCCAGAAGGTCACCGGGCGGCCGCTCGGTGAGGAGATCGGGCGGCGCGTCGTCGACCGGATCGGCCTGCGGCACACCTACGTCCCCGCTCCGGGGGACATGGGCATCCGCGAGGCCCACCCCAAGGGCTACAACCGCGGTGCGGACGGCTCGCTCCGCGACTACACCGAGCTGGACCCGTCCTGGGGCTGGGCGGCGGGCGCCGCCGTCTCCACCCCGAGCGACGTCACCCGCTTCTTCACCGCGCTCCTCGGCGGCCGCCTGCTGCCCCCGGCGCAGCTCGCCCAGATGCGGACCACGGTGGCCGCCGACGCGGTCGCTCCGGGCGTCCGCTACGGACTGGGCCTGGTGAGCCGGCCGCTGTCGTGCGGCGGCGTGGCCTGGGGCCACGGCGGCACCATCCCGGGCTACGACACCGCCGGGGGAGCCACCGACGACGGCCGCGCCGTCAGCCTCGCGGTGACCATGATCCCGGGCGGCGAGGCCGGGCAGCACGTGGAAGCCGCGGTGGACGCGGCGCTGTGCCGCTGACCCTCCCCGTGCGGACCGGAGCGTCCGTCCCGGCACGACCGGCATGACCGGCGGGTGCCGCGCGCCACGGCGTGCGGCACCCGCGCCCCGTCGGTCACCTGATCGGTCCCCCCATCAGTTCCCCCAGCATTCCCCAGCAGAGGAGTTCCATCGTGAGCGAGTACGTCCCGCAGAGCCGGACCCGCCGTGGCCGGCACCGGGTGGTGGCGGCCGTGACCGTCCTGGCCGGGGGCGCCGTGGCGGCCGGAGCGCTGGCGCCGACGACGGCGTTCGCCGGCGGGCGGCCCGACAGCGTCCAGTCGAGCCTGAACGCCCTGGTGAAGGAGGACGGGCTGCCCGCCGCGCTGGCTGCCGTGAAGGACCGCGACGGCCGTACCCGCACCTACACCGCGGGGGTCGGGGACCTCGCCACCGGGGCCAAGGTCCCCGTCGACGGCCAGATACGCGCCGGCAGCAACACCAAGGCCTTCACCGCCGTCGTCGTCCTCCAGCTCGTCGCCGAGGGGAAGGTCGGCCTCGACGCCTCCGTCGACACCTACCTGCCGGGCCTGCTGCGCGGCGACGGCATCGACGGGCGCGCCATCACCGTCCGTCAGCTGCTCCAGCACACCAGCGGCCTGCCCGACTACATGGACGCGCCCGCCCTCGCGGACTTCACCACCGTGCAGTACCGCTACTTCGAGCCCCGCGAGCTGCTCGACGGCGCCCTCGTCCAGAAGGCCCGCTTCCCCGCCGGCGGCGGCTGGGAGTACAGCAACACCAACTACCTGGTCGCCGGGCTCCTCGTCCAGAAGGTCACCGGACGGCCGGTCGGCGAGGTGATCACCAAGCGCGTCATCGACCGCGTCGGCCTGCGGCACACCTACTTCCCCGCCCCGGGCGACACCGCCGTCCACGAGGCCCACCCGCACGGCTACTTCCGCGGCTCGCCGGACGCGCCGCTGGTCGACTACACCGAGATGGACGCCTCGATGGCCTGGGCGGCCGGGGGGATCGTCTCCACCAACACCGACCTCAACGCGTTCTTCGCCGCGCTGCTCGGCGGCCGTCTCCTGCCGCCGGCCCAGCTCGCCGAGATGCGGACCACCGTGCCCGCCGAACCGCTGGGCCCGGGGGTCCGCTACGGACTGGGGCTGCAGAGCAGGCCGCTCTCCTGCGGCGGCCTCGCCTGGGGCCACGGCGGTACCTCTCCCGGCTACCGGACCAGGGGCGGGGTGACCGACGACGGGCGGGCCGCCACCATCACGGTCACCACCGTCCCGGGAGCGACCGGCGCGCAGCACATGGCGGAGGCCCTGGACGCGGCCCTCTGCCGCTGACCCGCCCGGGCGGACGGCTCCGCGGCCCCGCGGCCCCTTGGCCAGGGGGCCCGGGGGCGGCCGCCGCGCGCCGCCCGTCCGCCCCCCCCGGCCCCCCCCCGCCCGGTGGGCCCCACCCCGAAGCCCCCCC
>NZ_JBHWUI010000265.1:0-7333 GCF_042737525.1 Kitasatospora sp. NPDC059973
GGCCGCGTCTGTTGTTTATACGACACTGGGCCCCCTGCCGCCGCCCGCGCCCGCCCGGGGGGGCCGCCCCCCCCCCGGCGCCGGGGGCGGCCCGCCGGGCCGGTGGTACGCGGTGTCAGCTCGCGCCGCCGCGCTCCCACCGGTAGAACTCGTGCGCCATGGCGTCCTTGGGCCCCCGCCAGGTGGCCGGGTCGTAGGCCTGGACGTAGGCGGTGAGCCGGTCGCTGACGTCCCGGAACTCCGGGTGCTCGACGACCCGGGCGACGGCCGGGCCCGGCGGGCGGTCCGCCTCGATCAGGTGCAGGTAGACGTCGCCGAACTGGAAGAGGCTGCGCCCCGTGACGCCGATCAGGTGCGGGAGTTCGCCCCGGTCGGACTCGGCGAACACCTCGGCGATGCCGCCGGCGGCGTCCGGCTTCATCCGGGCGACGATCAGTGCGCGGTGCATCCGGTTCAGACCTCCCCCGCCTGCTTCTCGACCTTCTCGCGGATCAGCTGCATCTGGACCCGCGAGTTGCGGTTGATGTGGTTCACCATGCCGTCGTCGTCGACCGGCGCGGTGGGCTTCATCGCGAAGTCCTGCACCCAGCGCATCCTGGTGCCGGCCGGGACCTCCGCGTACTCCCAGCGGATGTCCATGAACTCGAACGGCCCGGGCTCGACCCGGCGGGCGCGCACCGCGAGCGAGGCCCGGTCGGTGGTGCGCTCGGAGACCCAGCTCCACACCTGGCCGTTCTCGTCGGGGTGCATGGTCAGCCGGAACCGCACGCTGTCGCCGTCGCGCTGCAGCACCTCGACCGAGGCGTACTCGCTGAACAGCTGCGGCCAGTTCTCCAGGTCGTTGGTGACTTCCCAGACCAGGTCGAGCGGGGCGGCGATGACGATCTCGTTGTCCGTGTGTCCGGGCATCTCAGGCACCGGCCTTCGTGGCGAACGAGGAGTTCACCAGGTCGAGGAACTCGGCCGGCGTCTTCGCCGACTCCGCTCCGTTGGTGACCTTCACGCCGTGTCGGTTCTCCAGCTCGCCGACCACGCCGAGCAGACCGAGGGAGTCCACGCCGAAGTCGTCGAAGCTGGCGCCCGGGCGCTCCAGGTCGAGCGGGTCGATCACCACGCCGGCCCGCGCCTGGATCAGCGCGGCCAGTTCGGGGTGGCTGAGGGTGTTGCTCACGGGATGTTCCCTTCAGTTCGTTGCCAGAGCAGTGGTTCGGTCAGGCCCGGTCCCCGCGCCGGAGCACCAGCGCGGAGTTGGAGCCCATCAGCCCGCGGCTGAGCACCAGCGCGGTGCGCAGCTCGGCCGGGCGGGCGCGGCCGGTCACCAGGGCGAGGTCGTGGCAGACCTCGGTGACGTTGGGGGTGGGCGGTACCACGCCGTCCTCCATGGCGAGCACCGCGGCGGCGGTGTCCAGCAGGGGCGCGCCGCAGTACGCCCGGCCGGTGCCCGCCTTCGGGGCGGTCACCGGTACCCGCTCGGCGTACGGGCCCAGGGCGTCGGCCAGGGCCAGCGCCTCGGCGCGGTCGGCGGCCGGGACGCCGAGGGCGTCGGCGAAGACCACGTCGACCTCCTCCGGAGCGATCCGGGCCTGGTCGAGCGCGATCCGGACGGCGTTGGCCAGCCCCTCGCGGGACTCCTCCCAGCGGGAGGCGCCGGTGAACGTGGCGCCGTGCCCGGCCAGGTACGCCCGGACGGTCGCGCCGCGCCGGCGGGCCGTCTCCTCGTCCTCCAGCAGCAGCATCGCGCCGCCCTCGGCGGGGGCGAAGCCGTTGGCGGCGGCGGAGAACGGCAGGTAGGCCCGGTCCGGCCGGTCGTCGAGGCTGAGCTCGGGGTAGCCGAGCTGGCAGACCATCGAGTACGGCGCCAGCGGGGCCTCGGCCGCGCCGGCCACCACCGCGTCGGTGCCGCGCTCGATGGCCCGGGCGGCGTGCGCGAGGGCGTCCAGGCCGCCGGCCTCGTCGCTGGCGACCACCCCGCACGGGCCCTTGTAGCCGCCCCGGATCGAGACCTGGCCGGTGCTGGCCGCGTAGAACCACGCGATGGACTGGTAGGGGCCGACGAACTGTGGTCCCTGGCCCCAGAGTTGCTGCAGTTCGCGCTGGCCGAACTCGCCGCCGCCGGAGCCGGCCGCGGTCACCACGCCCACCCCGAACGGCTGGTCGGGGTCGGGAACGAACCCGGCGTCCGCCACCGCCAGGTCGGCGGCGGCCATCGCGTAGTGCGTGAAGCGGTCGGTCTGCACCAGGTAGCGGCTGTCGATCACGGACTGCGGGTCGAAGTCCCGTACCTGGCCCGCGACGCGCAGCGGAAAGTCCGCGCAGCCCTCGCGGGATATCCGGTCGAGGACGCTCACGCCCTGCCTGGTGGCCTTCCAGAAGGCGTCGGCCCCCACACCGTTCGGCGCGACCACGCCGAGGCCGGTGACCACCGCCCGGCGGCCCTGCTGACGTGACGTCATGGATCTCACCCCGTTCTGTTGAGCACGACGGCGGACTGGAATCCGCCGAATCCGCTGCCGACCGACAGGATGTGCCGGAGGGGCAGCTCGCGCGCGGTGCGCGGCACGTAGTCGAGATCGCACTCCGGGTCCGGAGTCTCGTAGTTGGCGGTCGGCGGTACCACGCCGTGGGCCAGTGCGAGGGTGCAGGCGACCACCTCGATCGCGCCGATCGCGCCGAGCGAGTGCCCGACCATCGACTTGATCGAGCTCATCGGCGTCCGGTACGCGTGCTCACCGAGCGAGCGCTTGACGGCCGCCGTCTCGTGCCGGTCGTTCTGTTTGGTGCCCGAGCCGTGCGCGTTGACGTAGTCGACCTCGGTGCGGTCCACCCGGGCGTGGGCGAGCGACTCGTCGATCGCCCGGGACATCTCCAGCCCCTCCTGGGTGAGGCCGGTCATGTGGTACGCGTTGCCGAAGGTCGCGAAGCCGCCGATCTCGCCGTAGATCCGGGCCCCGCGCCGCCGGGCGTGCTCCAGCTCCTCCAGCACCAGGACGGCGCCGCCCTCGCCGAGCACGAAGCCGTCGCGGTGGGCGTCGAAGGGGCGGGAGGCGTGCTCCGGGTCGTCGTTGCGTTCGCTGGTGGCCTTGATGGCGTCGAAGCAGGCGACGGTGATCGGCGAGATCGGCGAGTCGGAGGCGCCGGTGACGCAGATGTCGGCGCGCCCCTCCTCGACCGCCTGGAAGGCGTAGCCGATCGCGTCCAGTCCGGAGGTGCACCCGGTGGAGACGGTCTGCACCGGGCCGTGCGCACCGGTGCGCTCGGCGACCGCGGAGGCCAGCGTGCTGGGTGCGAAGGCGCGGTGCAGCTGCGGCTCGGCCCGTCGGTGGTCCACGTCCCAGCGCGCGCCGCCGGCGCTGACCAGGGCGTAGTCGTGCTCCAGCCGGGTGGTGCCGCCGACGGCGGTGCCGAGCGAGACGCCGATCCGCCACGGGTCCTCCGCGGCCAGGTCCAGGCCCGAGTCGGCGATCGCCTCGTCCGCCGCCACCATGGCGAACTGCACGTAGCGGTCGGCCCGTTGGACGTCCTCCGGGCTCAACCCGTGCGCCGCCGGGTCGAAGTCGCACTCGGCGGCGATCCGGGAGCGGAATCCGGTGGGATCGAAGAGCGTGATGCCCCTGGTCGCCGTCCGCCCGGAGGTGAGCAGTTGCCAGAAGGCCGGTACGCCCACGCCGCCGGGCGCGACCACACCGATCCCCGTGACGGCGACCCGCCGGGTCACGAAGCCACCTTGGCGTGTTCCGGCGGACCGGAGGTCACCGCTCCCTCGGTCTCCTCGGTGTCGACGTGGCCGAGCTCCGGGCGGGGGGCGAGCGGGCCGAGGTGGAAGACCATCCGGGCCTCGGTGTCGCCGACGTTGCGGAAGCGGTGGCGCATGTCGATCGGGATCATCAGGCCCTGGTCGGGCCGGAGCGAGTGGGTCACCCCGTCCAGGTCCACCTCCAGTTCGCCGGCGACGACGAAGACGAACTCCTCGGAGTACGGATGGTAGTGCTCGCCGATCCGCTCGCCGGGCTGCACGATGGCCAGGCCCATGAAGCCGCTGGTGGCGCCGCAGGTGGTCGGGGTGAGCATGGCGCGCAGGTCGCCGCCGCGCCGGCGGTTCTCCGGCGCCTCGTCGACGTGCACGATCCGTGGGTACTGCGTGGACATGGTTTCTTCCTTCGGGAGTCGGAGCCGGCGCAGGGCCGATGGTCGGTCAGGTGAGCTGCGAGCTGCGGTCGGTGACCGGGCTCATGGCGCGGGCGGCGAGGAGGGCGCTCAGGCCGGCGACGGTGCGCAGGTCGCCCTCGGCGCCGAGGTCCAGCAGCCGGCCGAGGACGGTGGCCTCGCGCTCGCCGGCCACGCCCAGGGCGACGGCCGGTTCGGCCTCGGCCGGGACCCGCAGGTCCACCAGGCGGACCACGACGTCCTCCCGGTGGAAGACGGTGGCGGCCGCGAGCGGGCCGGTCGGGTCGGCGGTGGCCAGGTTGTCGTGCTCGGCGAGCAGGGCGGCCACGGCCGCGCCGTTGCCCGGCTTGACGGGGTAGAGCACGGCGTGCCGGTGCAGCCGGCCGGAGGCCGGGGAGCCGGCGATCGCCTGGTGCTCGGCGGGCAGCGCCGCACGGGCGAAGAAGGCGCGTGCCGCCTGCGGGTCGCCGAGCTGGCGGGCCTCCTCCAGGTACGGGTTGATGGCCTCCTCGACCGCGCGGACCTCGGGCTGCATCGCCACGTGGCGCAGCGCGTCGCCCAGGTTGCCGACCACCTCGACGGCCCGGACCACCCGGTTGCCGTGCATGAAGAGGGAGGTGCGGCGCAGCTGGGTGGTCTCGTCCACCTCGGCCTTGGGGGAGGCGTAGCCGGAGAGGATCCGGGCCACCTCGTGCTCGCTGCCGGGCTTGACGGTGAAGGTCAGGGCGTGCCGGACCACCCCGTCCGGGCCGGGCGCGGCCTGCGGCGGGCCGACGTGCCCGGCCGGCGCGGTGCGCGGCAGGCCGGGCGGCACGTCCACCGGCTTGCGGGTGCCGGTGGCACCGGCCGCGGAGGTCTCCCGGAGGATGGAGTAGCGCAGCGAGCGGAAGGTGTCGCTGACGCAGCCGTGCATCGGCTTGACCATCTCGCGGTGGGCGGGGCTGTCCACCCACTTCAGGAAGGTCTCCTGGTCCTTCCACTCGCTGGTGATGAGCCACTGCCGCGGGTCGTTGATCGACTGGCAGAGCTGGTCGCTGACGTGGCCGGGGACCGAGGCCACCTGGTGGCGCAGCTTCTCGTACACGTCGAGGAAGCGCTGCTGGGCGCCGTCCTTGATCTCCAGCATCAGCATCACGCGCAGTCGGGTGTGCTGCTCGGAGTGCTGCTCGGCCTGCGGTTCGGACAGAGTCGTCATGATCCACTTTCTTGCTTCGGGCGCTGCCCGCGCCGGGCGGCTTCCGTCCGGACGGGCCCCGGCGGGGGGAGGGCGGTGCGGTGGCGGTCGGCCCGGGCGGGTGGGGGCCAGGCCTGAGGTCGATCGTGCGCGGACCCCACGGGTGGCGCGAGATATGCGGGCCATCCGGGCGACGAGGCGGCAGAAGGGACCCGCGGCGGGGGATGGAAGAGCGGGGCCGACGTGCGCGCGGGCCCCGCCGAGGGCGACGCCGAGCCCCGTAGCCGGGTCGCGAACCCCCGTACAGGCTGGAGCAATTGATGAATCCGAAGGTTGACGACCGGGTGCCGGTCCTGATCGTCGGCGGCTCGCTGGTCGGGCTGTCGGCCTCACTCTTCCTGGGCCGACTGGGTGTCAGACACCTGCTGGTCGAGAAGCACGCCGACACCTCGCGTCACCCGCGTGGCCGAGGCAACAACGTCCGCACGATGGAGCTCTACCGGGGGGCGGGGATCGAGACGGCGATCCGCGAGGCCGCCTCGGTGCTCGCCGCGAACCACGGCATCCTGCAGGCCCCCTCGCTGACCGGCGAGGAGCAGGAGTGGCTGTTCCGGGAGATCGACCCGGGCGGCCGGCTGGCCCGGTTCAGCCCCAGCTCCTGGTGCCTGTGCAGCCAGAACGACCTGGAGCCGGTCCTGCTGAAGGCCGCCCGCGAGCTCGGCGGCGAGCTGCGCTTCAGCACCGAGCTGGTCTCCTTCGAACAGGACGACGAGGGGGTGACGGCGCTGCTGCGCAGCCGGGAGACCGGCGAGGAGCGCACCGTCCGGGCCCAGTACCTGATCGCGGCGGACGGCCCGCGCAGCCCGGCCCGGGAGGCGCTGGGCATCGGCCAGAGCGGCAAGGGCGAGCTGTTCCACAACGTCAGCATCACCTTCCGGGCCAAGCGGCTGGCCGAGGTGGTGGGCGACCGGCACTTCATCGCCTGCTACCTGACCAACCCGGACGCCGACGGCGCGCTGCTGCCGGTGGACAACCACGAGGAGTGGGTCTTCCACGCGCCGTGGCACCCGGAGCACGGCGAGCCGCTGGAGGCGTTCACCGACGAGCGGTGCGTCCGGCACATCCGGGCCGCCGTCGGGGTGCCGGACCTTGAGGTGGAGGTCACCGGCAAGGCCCCCTGGCACGCGGCCGAGCGGGTGGCGACGCGGTACTCCGCCGGGCGGGTCTTCCTGGCCGGGGACTCCGCGCACGAGATGTCGCCGACCGGCGCGTTCGGCTCGAACACCGGCATCCAGGACTCCCACAACCTGGCCTGGAAGCTGGCCGCGGTGCTCTGCGGCTGGGCCGGACCGGGGCTGCTGGAGACGTACGGGCAGGAGCGCCGGCCGGTGGCGGAGGTGACCAGCGAGCGGGCCTCGGCGCGCTCCGCCGAGCACAGCCACCCCGGGTACGCGGTGGTGCCCGGGGTCGGGCGGCAGGCCGGGGTGCTGGCGGTGGCGCTCGGCTACCGCTACCCGGTGGGCGCGGTCGCCGGGGCGGACCCGGCCGGGCCGGTGGTGCCGGAGGCGTTCGAGTCCGGCGGCGAACCCGGCAGCCGGGCGCCGCACCAGTGGCTGCTGCGGGCGGGCGTCAAGCTCTCCACCCTCGACCTGTACGAGCAGGCGATGGTGCTGCTGACCGGCCCCGAGGGCACGGCCTGGCACCAGGGCGCCCGCCGGGCGGCCGACCGGCTGGCCGTGCCGCTGGACACCTACCGGATCGGCACCGGGGCGGAGGACGACCTGGCGCCCGAGCCCGGCGCGGACTTCGCCGAGCTGCACGGCCTCCGGCCGGGCGGCGCGGTGCTGGTCCGCCCGGACGGCTTCGTCGCCTGGCGCAGCGAGGACGCGGTGGCGGACCCGGAGGCGGCGGTGGAGGCGGCGCTGCGTACGGCGCTCAAGCTGTAGCCGCGAGCGGGCGGCGAACGCGGGGCGGGCCCGCCGGTGTGTACCGGCG
>NZ_JBHWUI010000266.1:0-6992 GCF_042737525.1 Kitasatospora sp. NPDC059973
GGCGGGGTGGGGGCGGGCGTGCGGCCGAGGCCGCCACCGCGCCCTTGTAATGAAGCCTGTCGCCTCCGGCGAGGGGAGGGAGTGGGCCCGATGCACGAGATGTCGATCGCGACGGCCGTCGTCGAGCAGGTGGACGCGGCAGCACGGGAGCACGGGGCGGTCGCGGTGGAGACGGTGCGCCTCCAGGTCGGCGAACTCGCCGGGGTGGTGCCCTCCGCGCTGGACTTCTGCTTCGAACTGGCCTGCGCCGGAACGCTGGTGGAGGGCGCGAAGCTGGAGACCGAGGCCGTCGCGGCGCGTGCCAGGTGCACCCCGTGCGGCGTCGAGTGGGCCGTGGGCATGCCGCCCGACCTCGGGTGTCCGCGCTGTGGCGGCGCCCGGGTCGAGCTGCTCGCGGGCCGGGAGTTGCAGATCCTCGGCGTCCAGTGGGCCGAGCGCCCGGTGGGTGCGTCGGCCGACCAGAAAGGCTGAAACCGATGTGTCGCACGGTGGAACTCCGGCAGGCGGTCCTCGCCCGCAACGACGACGGCGCCCGCGAGCTGCGCGCCGAACTCGCCGCGCGCGGCACCGTCGTGGTGAACCTGCTGTCCAGCCCCGGTAGCGGGAAGACGGCACTGCTGGAGGCCGAACTCGGGCTGGCCCGGGCCCGCGGCGTGCCGGTGGCCGCGCTCACCGCGGACCTCGCCACCGAGAACGACGCCCGGCGGCTGGCCCGCTCGGGCGCGCCGGTGAAGCAGGTGCTCACCGACGGGCTGTGCCACCTGGAGACGGCGATGCTCCGCGAGCACCTGGCGGGCTGGCTGCCGCCGGACACCCGGCTGCTCTTCGTCGAGAACGTCGGCAACCTGGTCTGCCCGGCCTCCTACGACCTCGGCGAATCCCTGCGGGTGGTGCTCGCCTCCGTCACGGAGGGGGAGGACAAGCCGCTCAAGTACCCGACGGCCTTCGGGCTGGCGAACCTGGTGCTGGTGACCAAGGCCGACCTCGCGGCGGCGGCGGAGTTCGACGAGGCCGCGTTCCTGGCGAGCGTCGCGCGCGTCAACCCGGGGGTGGAGGTGCTGTTCACCTCCGCCCGGACCGGGCAGGGGGCAGGGGTGCTGCTGGACCGGGCGCTCGCGGTGCTGGACGGCGCCGAGGCCCACCGGCCGGTGATGGCCGGCGCCCCGGGGCACGGGCACTCCCTCGGGCACCCGCACGCGCACGGGCCGGGTGAGGGGCACCACCACGGGGACGACGGCGCGCACGCGCATCCGCACGCCCCGGTGGCGGAACGGCCGTGACGGCCGGTCGGCCGGCGGCCGGGCCGCAGCGGCGCCGGGTCGCCGTCCGCGGCCTCGTCCAGGGCGTCGGGTTCCGGCCGTTCGTGTTCACGCTCGCCGCCGAGCTCGGCCTGGCCGGCACCGTCACCAACACCGGGGACGGCGTGCTGGCCGAGGTCGAGGGGCCGCCGGAGTCGGTGGACGCGTTCTGCCGCCGGGTCGCCACCGACGCGCCACCGCTGGCGCGGGTCGCCTCGGTCGAGCACGAGGCGCTGGCCCTCACCGGCGCGGCCGGGTTCGCCATCACCCCCTCCAGGACCGACGGCACCCGCCGCACACTGATCCCGCCCGACACCGCGACCTGCGCGGACTGCCTCGCCGAGCTCGCCGACCCCGGCGACCGCCGCTACCGGCACCCGTTCATCAGCTGCACCAACTGCGGCCCCCGGCACACCATCGTGACCGGTCTGCCGTACGACCGGGCCAACACCACGATGGCCGGCTTCCCGCTCTGCCCGGACTGCGAGCGGGAGTACACCGACCCGGCCGACCGGCGCTTCCACGCCCAGCCGCTCTGCTGCCACGCGTGCGGACCGAGGCTCGCCCTGGTCGTGCCCGGGCTGCCGTCGCTCGACGGCGAGGCGGCGCTCACCGAGGCCCGGCGGCTGCTCGCCGACGGCGCGATCCTGGCCGTCAAGGGCATCGGCGGCTACCACCTGGCCTGCGACGCGCTGAACGAGCGGAGCGTGGCGCGGCTGCGCCGGCGCAAGCGGCGCGGCGCCAAGCCCTTCGCGCTGATGGCGCGCGACCTCGCCGAGATCGCGCCGCTGCTCCGCCCCGACCCGGTCGAGGAGGAACTGCTCACCGGCGCCGTCCGGCCGATCGTCCTGCTGCGCCGCCGGGGGCCGCTGCCGGCGGCGCTGGAGGCGGTGGCGCCGCGCAGCCCCGACCTCGGGGTGATGCTCCCCTACACCCCCCTGCACCAGCTGCTGATCGCCCCGCCCGGCCCCAGGCTGCTCGTGATGACCAGCGCCAACCTGTCGGGCGAACCGGTCGTGACGGAGGACCGGGACGCGTTCGCCCGGCTCGCGCCGCTGGTCGACGCCTGGCTGACGCACGACCGGCCGATCCACGTCCCGTGCGAGGACTCGGTGGTGCGGGTGGTGGACGGCGAGCAGTTGCCGATCCGGCGCTCGCGCGGCCACGCGCCGCTGCCGCTGCCGCTCCCGGCCCCCGTCCGGCCCGTGCTGGCCGTCGGCGGCGACCTCAAGAACACCTTCGCGCTGGCCCAGGACGGCTACGCCTGGCTGTCCGGCCACATCGGGGACATGGACGACCTCGCCACCCTGGAGGCCTTCGACCGGGCGGTGGCCCATCTCGGCGCGGTCACCGGCGTCCGGCCCGAGCTGCTGGCGGTGGACCGCCACCCCGGCTACCGGTCCGTGCGGCACGCCCGGAGCACCGCCGGCGGGCGGGAGGTGCGGGCGGTGCAGCACCACCACGCCCACGTCGCCTCGGTGATGGCCGAACACGGACTCGACGGCGGCCGGCCCGTCCTGGGGGTCGCCTTCGACGGCACCGGCTTCGGTGACGACGGTGCGGTGTGGGGCGGCGAGGTCCTGCTGGCCGACTACGACGGCTACCGCCGCCTCGCCCACCTCGCCTACGTCCCGCTGCCGGGCGGGGACGCGGCGGTGGCGCGGCCCTACCGGACGGCGCTCGCCCAGCTGTTCGCGGCCGGGCTCCCGTGGGCGCCCCAGCTGCCACCCGTCCTGGCCTGCCCGGAGAACGAACGGCGGGTACTGAAGCGGCAGTTGGAGCGCTCGCTGAACTGTGCGCCGACCTCCAGCATGGGGCGGCTGTTCGACGCGGTGTCCGCCCTCGCCGGGATCTGCCAGCGGGTCGAGTACGAGGCGCAGGCGGCGATCGAGCTGGAGGGCGCGGCACTGGCGCACGGCCCGGCCGAGGGGGCCTACGCCTTCGGGCTGCGGCCGGTGGACGGGACGCTGGTCGCCGACCCGGCGCCGGTGCTGGCCGCGGTGGTGGCCGACCTGGCCACCGGCGCCCCGGCCGGCCTGATCGCGGCGCGCTTCCACGACGCGGTCGCGGGGCTGGTCCGCCGGGTCTGCGCGGTGGCCCGGGAGGAGCACGGGACCGGGACGGTCGCGCTGACCGGCGGGGTCTTCGCCAACGCGCTGCTGTCCTCGGCCTGCGCGGAGGGCCTGCGGGCGGACGGATTCACCGTGTTGCGGCACCGCCGGGTGCCGCCCAACGACGGAGGACTGGCGCTCGGGCAGCTGATGGTGGCCGCCCGGGCCGCCGGCCCGGCCACCATCTGAGAGGAGAGACCCGGATGTGTCTGGCGGTGCCCGGAAGAGTGGTGGAGATCGCGGAACGCGACGGAGCCAGGATGGCGGTCGTCGACTTCGGCGGAGTCGTCAAGGACGTGTGCCTGGAGTACCTGCCGGACCTGCGGGTGGGTGAGTACGCCATCGTGCACGTCGGGTTCGCGCTGCAGCGCCTGGACGAGGAGTCGGCCCGCCGGACGCTGGAGCTCTTCGCCGAGATCGGCCTGCTGCAGGAGGAGTTCGGCGATCCGTGGGAAGCGGCGGCCGCGGCCGTACAGGAGGAGCAGCAGTGAAGTACCTGGAGGACTTCCAGAACCCGGAGCTGGCGGCCGGCCTGCTCGCGGACATCAGGGCGACGGTCACCAGGCCGTGGGCGCTGATGGAGGTGTGCGGCGGGCAGACGCACACCATCATCCGGCAGGGGATCGACCAACTCCTCCCGGATGAGGTCGAGTTGATCCACGGCCCGGGCTGCCCGGTCTGTGTCACCCCGCTGGAGGTGATCGACCGGGCGCTGGCGATCGCGGCCCGGCCCGAGGTGATCTTCTGCTCGTTCGGCGACATGCTCCGGGTGCCGGGCAGCGACCGCGACCTCTTCCGGGTCCGGAGCGAGGGCGGTGACGTCCGGGTGGTCTACTCTCCGCTCGACGCGCTGAAGGTCGCCCGGGAGAACCCGCACCGCGAGGTCGTCTTCTTCGGCATCGGCTTCGAGACCACCGCTCCGCCCAACGCGATGGCCGTCCACCAGGCCCGGAAGCAGGGGCTGCGCAACTTCAGCATGCTCGTCTCGCACGTCCGGGTGCCCCCGGCCATCGAGGCCATCATGACCTCGCCGGACTGCCGGGTGCAGGGCTTCCTGGCCGCCGGGCACGTCTGCAGCGTGATGGGCACCGGCGAGTACCCCGAACTGGCCGAGCGCCACCGGGTGCCGATCGTGGTCACCGGCTTCGAGCCGCTCGACATCCTGGAGGGAATCCGGCGCACCGTGCGGCAGTTGGAGCGCGGCGAGCACACCGTGGAGAACGCCTACGCCCGGGCCGTCCGCCCGGAGGGCAACCCGGCGGCCCGGGCCATGCTGGAGGACGTCTTCGAGGTGGCCGACCGGGCCTGGCGCGGGATCGGGGTGATCCCGCGGAGCGGCTGGCGGCTCTCCCCGCGCTACCGCGACCACGACGCCGAGTACCGCTTCGACGTCACCGGCATCACCACCCGCGAGCCGGCGCAGTGCCGCAGCGGGGAGGTCCTCCAGGGGCTGCTGAAGCCCGACCAGTGCGAGGCCTTCGGCACCACCTGCACTCCGCGCACCCCGCTCGGCGCCACCATGGTGTCCAGCGAGGGGGCCTGCGCCGCGTACTACCTCTACCGCCGGCTGAGCACGCCGGCCGTTCCCCGGGAGGCGAGCCCCGTTGGCTGAGGCCGAGGTCCTGACCGGGTCGGGCGCCGCGCCGGTCGCCGTGCCCTCCGAGGCGCCGTCCGAGGCGCCGTCCGAGGCGCCGTCCGAGGCGCCGGACTTCTCCGGGTGGAGCTGCCCGCTGCCGCTGCGCGACCACCCCCGGGTGGTGATGGGGCACGGGGGCGGCGGCGCGATGTCGGCCGAGCTGGTGGAGAACATCTTCGCCCCGGCCTTCGGCGGCGTCGCGCTCGCCGCCCTCGGGGACTCCGCCGTGCTGGAGCTCGGCGGAGCGAGGCTCGCCTTCTCCACCGACTCCTACGTCGTGCGGCCGCTGTTCTTCCCCGGCGGCAGCATCGGGGACCTCGCCGTCAACGGGACGGTCAACGACCTCGCGATGAGCGGGGCCCGGGCGGCCTACCTGTCCTGCGGGTTCATCCTGGAGGAGGGCGTGGAGATGGCCGTGGTGGACCGGGTCGCCCGGGCGCTCGGGGCCGCCGCGAGGCTGGCCGGGGTGGAGGTCGCCACCGGTGACACCAAGGTCGTCGAGGCCGGTCACGGCGACGGCGTCTACCTCAACACCGCCGGCATCGGCCTCGTCCCGGCCGGGGTGGACATCAGGCCCCAGCGGGCCGTCCCCGGGGACGTGGTGATCGTCAGCGGGGAGATCGGGCTGCACGGGGTCGCGATCATGAGCGTGCGCGAGGGCCTGGAGTTCGGCGTGGAGATCGAGAGCGACTGCGCCGCGCTCGGCGGCCTGGTGGACGCGATGCTGGCGGTCACCCCGGACCTGCACGTGCTGCGCGACCCCACCCGGGGCGGCCTGGCCGCGGCGCTCAACGAGATCGCGGCGGCGGCCGGGGTGGGCGTCAGGATCGGCGAACGGGCCGTGCCGGTGCCGCCGCAGGTGGCCAACGCCTGTGCGGTGCTGGGCCTCGACCCGATGTACGTCGCCAACGAGGGCAAGCTGGTGGCCTTCGTGCCGCGCGAGCAGGCGGACGCGGTGCTCGCCGCGATGCGGGCGCACCCGCTGGGCGCGGGAGCGACCGTGATCGGCGAGTGCGTGGCGGAGCACCCCGGCATGGTCGTCGCCCGCACGGCGCTCGGCGGCACCCGGGTGGTCGACCTGCCGATGGGCGAGCAACTGCCGCGCATCTGTTAGGTCCTGAGGGCTGGCCTGGCTCGCTCCGGCCAGGCTCGGCGGGCCCGGCCGGGCCCGGTCATGTCCGCCGGGCGCACCGGCGAAGGGCGGGACCGGTGGGGGCCCACCCGCCGGTGCGCCCCCACCGGTCCGTCCGGCTGCCGCACCGTCAGCAGGTGACCGGGACCTCGGTGGTGACGGGCCTGGCGGGCCAGCCGGCGGACGAGACCGCGAACGAGGCCCGCACGGTGGAGCCGCACGGCACCGTGCCGCGCACGCCCTCGACCAGCACCGACCGGCTCTGGAAGGTCAGCGTCTGCCGCGTCGTCCCGAGGGTGATCCCGCCGGCGACGCTGCCGGTCAGGACCACCTCGACCTCCGTCGGCCGGGGGAGCGGGCTGCCGGGGCTCGGCGGGCCGGCCAGGCCGATGTGGCCGGAGAACTCGATGCTGTCGCCGCTCACGGTGGCGCACACCTTGGTCGCCAGACCGGCCTGCAGACCGTAGTTGTCGCAGATCACCGTGGGGGCGTCGGCGACGGCTGCCGCACCGGCCGGAGCCGCGACGACCGGAACCGTACCCAGGGCGACCGCTGCGGCGGCCGTCGTCAGGATCTTGCGAGTCATGGGAAGCCTTCTCCTGTGTGAAGGGGACTCCTGGGCGGTCCAGGAGCTCGTTGCAATGTGATATTGCACTATGCTCCTTGAGCTGAGGCATCGTCAAATCGAACGGGAGACGACGAGTTGGCATGGAGGATGTTCGTCCGGAACACGCACCGTCCGCGCGGGTGGAGCCCGGAGCCGCCCCCGCCGACGCGGGGACGCCGCACCGGCCGGGTCCCGTGAGGCCCCGGCC
>NZ_JBHWUI010000267.1:0-6985 GCF_042737525.1 Kitasatospora sp. NPDC059973
GCGGTGGACGGCCTGTTCGCCGCGGCGCCCGCGGCCCGGGACGGCGCACCGGGCGGGTTCGCCCGGCCGCCCGAGCCGCCCGCCGGCCCGGATTCCGGGCCGGACACCGAGGCGCGCCCCGGGGAGGCGGACGCGCTGCCGCCGGCCCGGATCGGGGTCGCCGACGGCCTGTTCGCCGCCGTGCTGGCAGCCCGGGCGGGGGTGCTGGTGCCGGCCGGCCGGACGGCGGAGTTCCTCGCCCCCTATCCGGTGGCCGCGCTCGGCGACGAGGGGCTGGCGGAGCTGCTGGACCGGCTCGGCCTGCCCACCGTCGGGGCGTTCGCCGCGCTGCCCGCCGAGGCGGTCGCGGACCGCTTCGGCCCGGCGGGCACGGCCGCCCACCGGCTGGCCCGGGGGCTGCAGCCGCGCCCGCTGGTGCCGCGGACGGAGGGGCCGGACCTCTCCGTCGAGCAGTGCTTCGACCCGCCGGAGGCGCTCGCCGAACCGCTGGTGTTCGTCGCCCGCACCCTGGCCGAGCAGTTGCACCAGCGGCTCGCCGGGGCGGGTCTGACCTGCCAGCGGGTCGCCGTCGAGGTGGCCTGCGCGGACGGGCGGACCGTCTCGCGGCTCTGGCGGCACGAGGGCCGGCTGTCGGCGGCGGCGCTCGCCGAGCGCGTCCGCTGGCAGCTCCAGGCCTGGCAGGGCGCGGGGACGTTCGCCGTGCCGGACGGCGGGCCGTCGCACGACGCGGGGTTCACCGCCCTGCGGCTCGTACCCGACGACCTCTCGCCCGACCAGGGCCGGCAGCTGGCGCTCTGGGGGCAGGCGGTCGCGGACGACCGGGTGGAGCGGGCGGTGGCCCGGGTCCAGGCGGTGCTCGGGCACGCCGGGCTGCGCCGGATCGAACCGGCCGGCGGGCGGGGACCGGGCGAGCAGGTGGTCCGGGTGCCGTGGGGCGAGCCGTACGACCCGGCGGCGCCGGCCGACGCGCCCTGGCCGGGGCGGCTGCGGGACGTCTGGCCGGCCGTGGTGCACCGCGCCCCGGTGCCGGTCGCGGTGCTGGACACGGCCGGGCGGCCGGTGAACGTGGACGGCCGGGCGGGGGTGTCGGCCCGGCCGGCCCGGATCGCGGTGCGCGGTCGGGACCTGGTGGTCGACGGCTGGACCGGACCCTGGCCGGCGGTCGAGTACTGGTGGGACCAGGCGCGCGCCCGCCGCCGGGCACGCTTCCAGGTCACGGTGGCGGACGGGCGGGCGCTGCTGCTCACGGTGGAGAACGGCGAGTGGTTCCTGGAGGCCGGTTACGACTGACGGAGCACGGCGGCGGTGCGGCAGGGACGGTGCGGCAGGGATGGAGCGGCAGGGACGGAGCACGGCAGGGAGGGAGCGGCAGGGACGGAGCATGGCAGGGACGGAGCGGCAGGGACGGAGCACGGCAGGGAGGGGCCGGCGAGGAGAGGCCGGCGGGGAGCACGGCAGGGGGGCAGGACACGAGCGAGAGACCGAAGGCGACAACCCCCGATGGGATTCACCAGCCACCCCGCGCTCCCCTGGAGCGAGCTGCACCGACGCCTGGCCGGTGGCCGGCCGGGCCCGGCCGCCGGCCAGGTGGTGCCGATCCGCCGCCGGGCCGAGGACCGCGGCCCCGGGCCGGCCGGGCCGACCGGCGATCCGGCCTGGGCGGAACTGCACGTCCACTCGGCCTTCAGCTTCCTCGACGGTGCCAGCGACCCCGAGGAGCTGGTCGCGGAGGCCGCCCGGCTGGGCGTCGAGGTGCTCGCGCTCACCGACCACGACGGCCTCTACGGCGCGGTCCGCTTCGCCGAGGCGGCCCGCGAGGCGGGCGTCGGCACGGTGTTCGGCGCCGAGTTGACGCTGCGCCGCGACCAGGAGGTGGAGCATCTGCTCGTCCTGGCCCGCGACCCGGCCGGCTACCGCCGGCTCTCCGCGGCGATCGGCGCCGCCCAGCTGGCGGGCGGGGCCAAGGGCCGTCCGGCGTACGACTTCGCCGCGCTCGCCGACGCGCACGACGGCCACTGGGCGGTGCTCACCGGCTGCCGCCTCGGCCGGGTCCCGGCCGCCCTGGCCGCCGGAGCCGCCGCATCCGCTCCCGGCGCCGGAGCCGCCGGATCCGCCCTGGCCGTCGGAGCCGCCGGGGGCGGGGCCCGCGCGGACACCTCCCGGGGCGTCGACGGGGCCGAGCGCCGGCTGCGCACCCTCACCGAGGCGTTCGGCCGCGAGAACGTCCACGTCGAGCTGATCGATCAGTGGCTGCCCGGCGACGACCTGCGCAACGACGCCCTCGCCGCGCTGGCGGCCCGGCTCGGCCTCCCCGTCGTCGCCTCCACCAACGCGCACCACGCGGGCCCGGCCCAGGGCCGGCTGGCCCAGAGCCTGGCCGCCCTGCACGAGCGCCGGACGCTCCAGGACGCGGCGGGCTGGACGCAGGCGGCCGGCACCGCGCACCTGCGCTCCGGCCGCGAGATGGCGGCCCGGCTGGCCCGCTTCCCGGGGGTGCGGCAGGCCACCGTCGACCTGGCCCGGGCCTGCGCGTTCGACTTCACCCGGCTCGACCCGGAGCTGCCCGGCTTCCCCGTCCCGCCCGGCCACACCGAGATCAGCCATCTGCGCGCGCTGGTCGCCGCCGGCGGCCCGGCCCGCTTCGGGCCCGGGAACGCGGCCGCCCGCCGGCAGCTCGGCAAGGAACTGGACGTCATCGAGGACCTGGAGCTGGCCGGGTACTTCCTGATCGTCCACGACATCGTCGACTTCTGCCGCCGGGAGTCCATCTGGTGCCAGGGCCGGGGGTCGGCGGCCAACTCGGCGGTCTGCTACGCGCTCGGCATCACCGCCGTCGACCCGATCCACTACCGGCTGCTGTTCGAACGCTTTCTCTCCGTCGCCCGGGACGGCCCGCCCGACATCGACCTGGACATCGAGCACCGCCGCCGCGAGGAGGTCATCCAGTACGTCTACCGCCGCTACGGGCGCGAGCACGCCGCCCAGGTCGCCAACGTGATCACCTACCGGCCCCGGCTGGCGCTGCGCGACGCGGCCCGGGTGCTCGGCTACCCGCAGGGGCAGGTGGACGCCTTCAGCCGGCAGAGCGACTTCCGCTCCGCGCCCGGCCCGGACGCCGTCATCCCCGCCGACGTGCTCGCCCTGGCCGGTCAACTGCACGGCCTGCCGCGCCACCTGGGCATCCACTCGGGCGGCATGGTGCTCACCAGGGAGCCGATCGCCGAGATCTGCCCGACCGAGTGGGCCCGGATGCCGGGGCGGTCGGTGCTGCAGTGGGACAAGGACTCCACGGCCGGTGCCGGACTGGTCAAGATCGACCTGCTGGGCCTCGGCATGCTCTCCGCCCTGCACGACACCTGCGACCTGATCGCCGAACACCACGGCACGCACTACGACCTGGCGACCATCCCGGTCGACGACGCGGGCGTGTACGCGATGCTGCGCCGGGCCGACACGGTCGGTGTCTTCCAGGTCGAGTCGCGCGCCCAGATGGCGACCCTGCCGCGGCTCAAGCCGGACCACTTCTACGACCTGGTGGTCGAGGTGGCGCTGATCCGCCCGGGCCCGATCCAGGGCGGCTCGGTCCATCCGTACCTGCGCCGCCGGGCCGGGGTCGAACCGGCCGGCTGCCCGCACCCGTTGATGGAGAACGCGCTCGGCAAGACCCTCGGGGTGCCGCTGTTCCAGGAGCAGATGATGCAACTGGCCATCGACTGCGCCGGGTTCACCCCCGCCGAGGCGGACCGGCTGCGCCAGGCGATGGGCTCCAAGCGCTCGCACGAGCGGGTCGCCCGGCTGCGCGAGCGGCTGCTGGGCGGCATGGCCGAACGCGGCATCCCGCCGGAGACCGCCGAGGACGTCTACGTCAAGATCGAGGCCTTCTCCCACTACGGCTTCCCGGAGAGCCACGCGATCAGCTTCGCCCACCTGGTGTACGCGAGCGCCTGGCTCAAGTACCACTACCCGGCCGCCTTCACCTGTGCGCTGCTGGCCAACCAGCCGATGGGCTTCTACGCGCCGCTCAGCCTGATCTCGGACGCCCGGCGGCACGGCGTACGGGTGCGCGGGGTGGACGTCAACGCCAGCGGGGCCCGGCCGACCCTGGAGCCGTACCGGGGGCCGACCCCGGAGCCGCCGCTCACCGCCGGCAAACCGCAGGCGGCCATCCGGCTCGGGCTGGACACCGTGCGCGGGGTCGGCACCCCGCAGGCCGAGGCGATCGCGGCCGGACAGCCGTACGCCGACCTGGAGGACTTCGCGCGGCGCACGGGCCTGCCCGCGCCGGTCCTGGAGGCCCTCGCCGCGGCGGGCGCGTTCGGCTGCTTCGGGCTGGGCCGGCGTCAGGCGCTCTGGGCCGCCGGGGCGTTCGCCGGAGTGTCGACGGCGCTGATCCCCGGCACCACGCCCGGCACCGAGGCCCCGCCGCTGCCCGAGATGACCCCGGTGGAGGAGACCATCGCCGACCTCTGGGCCACCGGGGCCTCCGCCACCAGCCACCCCGTCCAGCACCTGCGCGCGCACCTGGAGCGCGGCGGCGCACTGACCGCCGCCCAGCTGCCGGGGGTGGAACCCGGCTCGGCGGTGGTGGTCGGCGGACTGGTGACGCACCGCCAGCGGCCGCCGACGGCGGGCGGTGTGCTGTTCCTCAGCCTGGAGGACGAGACCGGCCTGATCAACGTGATCTGCAGCCGCCCGGTCTGGGAGTCCCAGCGCCGCACCGCCCTGGACCGGGCCGGCCTGCTGGTGCACGGTCACGTCGAACGGGACCGCGGGGCCACCAACCTGGTCGCCACCCGGCTCACCCCGCTGCGCCTGGGCGCCTGACCCGGGGCGCCGGTGACGGCTGGCCGGTCAGCCGTCCGACACCTGCCCGGTGGCGCCGTCCGGTGCCGCCGCGGGCTGCGGGTGCAGGATCTCGCGGGCCTGCTCGGCGGACCGGGCGATGCTCTCGGAGACGAAGTCGAGGAAGCGGGCGATGTTTTCGAGGCGGGCGCCGGCCGGCGTGCCGGCGTCGAGCACGCCGACGCCCTGGCGTGCGGTCTCGGCGATCTGGGCGGTGGAGCGGGCGCTGGCGATCATCGACTGGTACCAGATGTCGTTGTCGACGAGGTAGCGCTCCCGGCGGCGCTCGTCCCGCTCCCGGCGGATGAAGCCCTGGGCGTCGAGGAACGTGATCGCCTTGGAGACGGAGGCCGGGCTGACCTGGAGGCGCTGGACGAGTTCGGACGCGGTGAGGCTGCCCGAGTCGGTGAGGCAGAGGCAGGCCATCACCCGGGCCATCATCTGGGGCATGCCCGACTGCAGCATCGCGGTGGTGAACACCTCCTCGTACGCGCGCACCGCGTCGGCGTCGCGGCCGTGCTCCTGCGGGACGGCGGCGGGGTCCCGGGGCGCCGCCTGCCGGCGGCGGGCGCGGTGCCCGGTGGCGCGCTGGGCCAGGTCGGCGCGGTAGCCGGTGGGGCCGCCGTTGCGCATCACCTCGCGCGTGATCGTCGAGGTGGGGCGGTCGAGCCGCCTGGCGATCTCGGCGTAGGGGAGGCCGTCGGCCAGCCCGAGCGCGATCTGCTGGCGTTCCTGCTGGGTGAGCCTGCCTCCGGGCATCGCGGTCTCCTTCGGGGTGGGTAGTGCGCCGAGCATAGCGTTCACTCTCAATCCATTGCAACGAATGGATAGCGGCTCGTTGCATTAGGCGCGAAACCATTGCAATGAAATCACCGCAACTACCTGCAGAGATGGGATTCTGACGCAACGAGTGTGTTGCCAGCATCGTGAATGCAACGTAGCTTTTCCCTCATCGGAAACGACGGGCCGACCGAGTGCCCGCCGCCGCAGAAGGAGAAGAACGATGCAGAAGTTCGCCACCACCACCCCGATCACCGCCGTCCTCGACATCCCCGCCGGCAGCGTCCGGCTGATCGCCGCCGACCGCAGCGACACCACCGTCGAGGTCCTCCCCGCGAACGCCGCCAAGGGCGCCGACGTGAAGGCCGCCGAGCGGATCACGGTCGAGTACACCGACGGCGTCCTGCGGATCGCCGCCGCCCCGGCCGCCCACCGCCTCCTCGGCCAGTCCGGCGCCGTCGAGGTCACCGTCCAGCTCCCCGCCGGCTCCCGGATCCAGGCGAAGACGGCCGCCGCCGACCTGCGGGGCGTCGGACGCCTGGGCGACGTCACCCTCGACGGCGCCCAGGGCTCGGTCAAGCTCGACGAGACCGCGAACGCCCACCTCACCCTCCTCGCGGGCGACATCACCGTCGGCCGGCTGGGCGGCTCCGCGCAGCTCAGCACCCGCAAGGGCGACCTGCGGATCACCGAGGCCACCGGCGGCACCCTCGACCTGCGTACCGACGCCGGCGCCATCGAGATCGGCGCCGCCCGCGGCGTCTCCGCCACCCTCGACGCCGGCACCGCCCACGGCCGGATCCACAACACCCTCCAGAACACCACCGGCACCGACGCCGCACTCACCATCCGCGCCACCACCTCCTACGGCGACATCACCGCCCGCAGCCTCTGAACCGCCCGCAGCCTCCGAACCGCTCACAGCCCCCGCACCGCCCGCAGCCTCCGAACCGCTCACAGCCTCCGCACCGCCCGCAGCCTCCGAACCGCTCACAGCCCCCGCACCACTGTTCGCAGCCTCTGAAGGAGCACCTCTCATGACCGACCTGGCCATCGCGGCGAACGGGCTGCGCAAGTCCTACGGCGACAAGAGCGTCCTCGCCGGGATCGACCTCGCCGTCCCCGAAGGAACGGTGTTCTCCCTGCTCGGCCCGAACGGGGCCGGCAAGACCACCGTCGTCAAGATCCTCTCCACCCTGATCGGCGCCGACGGCGGACAGGCCCGGGTGGCGGGCCACGACATCGCCACCGCGCCGCAGGCGGTGCGCGCCGCGATCGGTGTCACCGGGCAGTTCTCCGCCGTCGACGGCCTGATCACCGGCGAGGAGAACATGCTCCTGATGGCCGACCTGCACCACCTGTC
>NZ_JBHWUI010000268.1:0-6837 GCF_042737525.1 Kitasatospora sp. NPDC059973
CCGCGTCCCGGTGGCGACCGTCCGCGTCCCGCCGGTGCTCCGGGTGCCGGTGACCGTCCGCGTCCCGGTGGCGACCGTCCGCGTCCCGCCGGTGCTCCGGGTGCCGGTGACCGTCCGCGTCCCGGTGGCGACCGTCCGCGTCCCGCCGGTGCCCCCGGCGCCGGTGGCGCGCCGCGCCCCGGTGGCGCCCCGCGTCCCGACGGCATGCCCCGTCCGGCCGGTCCGCGTCCCGGTGGCCCGAGCCCGTCCGGCATGCCGCGTCCGAACCCCGGCATGATGCCGCAGCGTCCGGCTCCGGGCCCGCGTCCGGGCCCCGGCGGTCGTGGCCCCGGTGGCCCCGGCGGCCGTCCCGGTGGTCCGGGTGGCGCCGGTGGCGCCCGTCCGGGCTTCGCCGGTCGTCCGGCCGGTCCGGGCTCGCGCCCGACCGGTGGCTTCGGCGGCCCCCGTCCCGGTGGCGGTGCCCCCGGTGGCGGCGGCGGCTTCGGTCCGCGTCCCGGTGGCTTCGGCGGCCGTCCCGGCGGCCCGGGTGCCCGTGGTGGCACGCAGGGTGCCTTCGGCCGTGGCCCCGGTGGCCGTCCGGCCCGTGGTCGCAAGTCGAAGCGGGCGAAGCGCCAGGAGTACGAGGCCATGCAGGCCCCGTCCGTCGGCGGTGTGATGCTGCCCCGCGGCAACGGCCAGACCGTTCGCCTGTCCAGCGGCGCCTCGCTGATGGACTTCGCGGAGAAGATCAACGCCAACCCGGCCGCGCTCGTCTCCGTGATGTTCAACCTCGGTGAGATGGTCACCGCTACCCAGTCGGTCTCCGACGCGACCCTCGAGCTGCTGGCCGGCGAGATGGGTTTCATCCTGGAGATCGTCAGCCGCGACGACGAGGACCGCGAGCTGCTGGAGTCGTTCGACATCGACTTCGGTGCCAACGAGGGCGACGAGGACCAGCTGGCCCCGCGCCCGCCGGTCGTCACCGTCATGGGTCACGTCGACCACGGTAAGACCCGACTGCTGGACGCCATCCGCAAGTCGAACGTGGTGGCCGGCGAGGCGGGTGGCATCACCCAGCACATCGGCGCCTACCAGGTGGCCACGATCGTGAACGGCGAAGAGCGCCCGATCACCTTCCTGGACACCCCGGGTCACGAGGCGTTCTCCGCCATGCGTGCCCGTGGTGCCAAGTCCACCGACATCGCGATCCTGGTGGTCGCGGCCAACGACGGTGTCATGCCGCAGACGGTCGAGGCGCTGAACCACGCCAAGGCCGCGGGTGTGCCGATCGTGGTCGCGGTCAACAAGATCGACGTCGAGGGCGCCGACCCGACCAAGGTCCGCGGTCAGCTGACCGAGTTCGGTCTGGTGGCCGAGGAGTACGGCGGCGACACCATGTTCGTCGACATCTCCGCGCGCCAGGGCCTCAACATCGACCAGCTGCTGGAGGCCGTGGTCCTGACCGCGGACGCCTCGCTGGACCTGCGGGCCAACCCCGAGCAGGACGCGCAGGGTATCGCCATCGAGGCCCACCTCGACAAGGGCCGCGGCGCCATGGCGACCGTGCTCGTGCAGCGCGGTACCCTCCGCGTCGGCGACTCGATCGTGGTCGGCGACGCCTACGGCCGCGTCCGCGCGATGCTGGACGAGAACGGCAACAGCCTCGCCGAGGCCGGCCCGTCCCGCCCGGTGCTGCTCCTCGGTCTGACCTCGGTGCCCCGCGCCGGCGACAGCTTCATCGTCGTCGACGAGGACCGCACCGCGCGCCAGATCGCCGAGAAGCGCTCGGCCCGCGACCGCAACGCCGCCTTCGCGCAGCGCCGGGTCCGGGTGTCCCTGGAGGACCTCGACAAGGCCATCGCCGCGGGCGAGATCGAGCAGCTCAACCTCATCATCAAGGGTGACGTCTCCGGTTCGGTCGAGGCCCTCGAGGACGCCCTCGTCAAGCTGGACGTGGGCGAGGAGGTCGAGCTCCGCATCCTGCACCGCGGTGTGGGTGCGATCACCGAGTCCGACGTCAACCTGGCGATGGGTTCGGACGCCATCATCATCGGCTTCAACGTGCGCGCCGAAGGCCGTGCGCGCGCCGCGGCCGACAAGGAAGGCGTGGACGTCCGGTACTACTCGGTCATCTACCAGGCGATCGAGGAGATCGAGAACGCCCTCAAGGGCATGCTCAAGCCCGAGTACGAGGAGGTGCGCCTCGGCTCCGCGGAGATCCGCGAGGTGTTCCGTTCCTCCAAGTTCGGCAACATCGCGGGTGTCATCGTCCGCGAGGGCCTGCTGCGCCGCAACGCCAAGGCCCGCCTCATCCGCGACGGCAAGGTCGTGGCGGAGAGCCTCACCATCGAGGGTCTGCGTCGCTTCAAGGACGACGCGACCGAGGTCCGCGAGGGCTTCGAGGCCGGTGTGACCCTGGGGTCGTTCAACGACATCAAGGTCGAGGACATCGTCGAGACCTACGAGATGCGCGAGAAGCCGCGCGCGTAAGCGGGTGGTGTCCGGGGCCGGTCGACGGGTGGTATTCCCGTCGACCGGCCCCGGTCTCGCTGTGTAGGGTCCTGGGGTAGTCAGCGATGACGAGAAGCAGCCCGGTCCAGGGCTGCCCCCGAGGCCTCCAGGTCGGCGAGACCTGTCATACATGTTCGTGGGAACACTCACCTTCGACCTGCTGCTGGGCGACGTACATTCGCTCAAGGAGAAGCGTTCGATCGTGCGGCCCATCGTGGCCGAACTGCAGCGCAAGTACAGCGTGTGCGCTGCCGAGACCGGGAACCAGGATCTGCACCGCAGGGCCGAGATCGGCCTGGCGGTGGTGTCCGGCGAAGCCGGGTACGTCACCGAGATCCTGGACAGCTGTGAGCGGTTGGTCGCCGGCCGCCCCGAGGTAGAACTGCTCTCCGCCAGGAGGCGCTACCACAACGACGACGACGAATGAGGTCTGCGGAACGGACCGGCGCGAGTCGCCGTTCTCACACAGATCAGGACCGAGAGCGCCCACAAGGCTGGGCGCGGGCCGGTACTTTGGGGCGTGGGCCCCGACGGGCAGGCAGTACGCCCGAGTTACCCGGCCCATTGCACGAGGAGGCAACGTGACCGACACCGCTAGGGCGCGCAAGCTCGCAGACCGCATCCAGGTGGTCGTGGCCGAGACCCTGCAACGCCGGATCAAGGACCCGCGACTGGGCTATGTGACCATCACCGACACCCGGGTCACCGGCGATCTGCGCGAGGCCACCGTCTTCTACACCGTCTTCGGTGACGAAGCCGAGCGCGAGGCCTCGGCCGCCGCGCTGGAGAGCGCCAAGGGAGTGATCCGCTCCGAGGTCGGCAAGATCGGGGTGCGTTTCACCCCGACGCTGACCTTCGTCGCGGACGCGCTGCCGGAGAACGCCCGGAACATCGACGACCTGCTCGACCGGGCCCGGGCCATCGACGCCGCGGTGCGCACCACCGCGGCGGGCGCGAAGTACGCCGGTGACGCGGACCCCTACAAGGTCCCGGCGTCCGAGCGTGACGACGAGGACGAGTAGTCATGGCAGGTGAGCCGGCGTCGACCGGTTCGACGGCCGGAGCAGTCGCGGGGGCGTCCTCCACCACCACGGTGGAGGGTGCCCTCGCGGTGCTTCCGGGGCCGCGCGCCGAGGCGCCCGGCTTCGAGCTGGTCTGGCAGCAGGTGGTCGCGGAGATCGGGCGCGCCCGGTCGATCGACCTCATCTGCCACATCTGCCCGGACGGCGACGCGCTCGGCTCGGCCCTGGCGGCCGCGCTGGCCCTGCGCGGGCTGGGCCACGAGGTCCGGGTCTCCTTCGGGGACGACCCGCAGATCGTGCCCGAGTCGCTGGCGTTCCTGCCCGGCCAGGAGCTGATCGTGCCGGCCTCCGAGGTGCCCGCCGTCCCGGAGCTGGTGCTCTGCTTCGACGTGGCCGCCGAGAGCCGGCTGGGCCTGCTGCACGAGAAGGCCTTCGCCGCGCCGGTGCTGGTGGTCATCGACCACCACGCCTCCAACCCCGGCTTCGGCACCCACCAGCTGATCGACCCGAGCGCGCCGGCCACCGCCGTCCTGGTGGACGAGCTGCTGCGCCGGCTCGGCGTCGAGCTGGACCAGGCCCTGGCCACCTGCCTCTACACCGGTGTCGCCACCGACACCGGCTCGTTCAAGTACCGGGCCACCACGCCCGCCACCCACGAACTCGCCGGGCGGCTGCTGGCCACCGGCATCCGGCACGACCTGATCTCCCGGCAGCTGTGGGACACCTCGTCCTTCGGCTACCTCAAGGTGCTCGCGGCCGCGCTCGACCGGGCCGTCTACGAGCCGGACGCGGCCGGCGGCCTGGGCCTGGTGTGGACCTGGGTGCCCTACCAGGACCTGGCGCTGTTCAGCGTCACCGTCGAGGAGATCGAGGGCCTGATCGACATCCTGCGCCGCCCGGCCGAGGCCGAGGTCGCGCTGGTGCTCAAGCAGGACCCGGACGGCACGCTGCGGGGCTCCTCGCGCTCCAAGGGCGCGGTGGACGTCGCGGCGGCCTGCGCCGGGCTCGGCGGCGGCGGGCACACCTTCGCGGCCGGATTCTCCACCCGCGAGCCCGTGGCCGACGCGGTGGAGCGGTTCCGGGGCGCGCTGCGGCCCGTCAGCTGACCACTTCCAGAGAAGCCTCCAGAGAAAAGAACAGATGAAGCGCAAGGGAACCGGCCCGGACGGCCTGGTCATCGTCGACAAGCCGGAGGGCATCACCTCGCACGGGGTGGTCGCCAAACTGCGGTGGCTGGCCGGGACGCGGAAGGTCGGCCACGCCGGCACGCTGGACCCGATGGCCACCGGCGTGCTGGTCATCGGCATCGAGCGGGCCACCCGGCTGCTCGGCCACCTGATGCTCACCGCCAAGACCTACGAGGCGACCGTCCGGCTCGGCCAGACCACCGTCACCGACGACCGGGAGGGCGAGGTCACCGCGTCCGTGCCGGCCGACGGCGTGCGCCGGGAGGACATCGACGCCGGGATCGCCGCCCTCACCGGCGAGATCATGCAGGTGCCGTCCAAGGTCAGCGCGATCAAGATCGACGGCAAGCGCTCCTACGCGCGGGTGCGCGAGGGCGAGGACTTCGAGCTCGCGGCCCGGCCGACCACCATCCACTCCTTCACCGTCCACGAGCAGCGGGCCGCCGTCGCCGAGGACGGCACGCCGGTGATCGACCTCGACGTGACGGTGGAGTGCGCCTCCGGCACCTACATCCGGGCGCTGGCCCGCGACCTCGGCGCCGGCCTCGGCGTCGGCGGCCACCTCACCGCGCTGCGGCGCACCCGGGTGGGCCCCTACGGCGTGGAGTCGGCCCGGACCCTGGAGCAGCTGGAGGAGGCGGTGACCGGTGACGCCGGCGCTCCGCTGGAGGTGCTGCCGATCGGCGACGCCGCCGCGGCCGCCTTCCCGCGCTGGGACCTCGACGCCGAGCAGGCCAAGGTGCTGTCGCACGGCGCCCGGCTGAAGGCGCCCGGGATGGGCGTGGCCGGTCCGATCGCGGTCTACGGGCCGGACGGGCGGTTCCTCGCGCTGGTGGAGGAGCACGGCGGTCAGGCGAAGCCGGTGGCCGTCTTCGTCGGCTGACGCCGGGAGCTCCGGGCCGCGTGCCGGTCGAGCCCCCCGCCGCCCCCGTCCGGGGCGGCGGGGGGCTCTCGGCGTTCCGCGCGGGCACCTGGCGGAGCGGGGCCGGAGAGGTTCACCCGCACGGGGGAGCGCGCGAAGTGAACCCCGGTGGTGAGCGGCGCGGGTGCGGTCGGGCCCGCCCGGCACCGGGCAGGCTCCCGGGCGGCGAGCAGGTCGCCGCGACGCGTCCGCCTCCCGGGCCGCTCGGCCCTGCCGGGAGGGCTGCACGCATGCCGGGAGCACTGGACGGCGACGGGGTGGCGGACGATCCGGGGCGCTACCTGCTGCGGATCCGCGACCTCGACGGACGACTGCGCGGGCTGGGGTTCGTCGCGGACCCGCAGGGGACCGTCCTCACCGCGCACGAGAGCGTCGCGGACCTCGACCGGATCGTCCTGCACACCCCGGGCGGCCAGACCAGGGTGCTGGGCCCGGACAGCGTCCTGCCGCTGCCCGGGCACGGCCTGGCCCTGCTGCGGACCGACGGCGTCGGCGGGCTGCCGGTGCCCCCGCTGCCGATCGCGGCGCCGGGCGCGGTGGCCGCCGGGCGGGAGGTGCTGCTGCCCGCGTTCACCGGCGAGGGCGAGCGGACGGTCGCCCTGCGCAGCGGCGTGCTGGGCGTCACCGGCGCGGTCTACGCCCGGCCCGACCGCTTCCACCTGCTGGGCGGGGTGCTGCTGCTGGACGTGCCGGTCGTCACGGGCACCGGGCCGGTGCCCGCCGGGGCGCCGGTGCTGGATGCCCGCAGCGGCGCCGTGATCGGCGTCGCCGCTCCGGCGCTGCGGGCCCCGGAGCAGGGCGGCGCGCTGACCGCCGCCCCGGCGAACGGCAGCGGGTCGGGCGAGGGCGCGCCGGCGCTGGCCGAGGCGCTGGCGCGCAACGCCGCCGGTGTCCCCGCGTACGGATCGGCGCTGAACCTGGCGGGGGTGCTGCGGCTGGCCGCCGCCCAGGTGGCGGCCGCCGGGGCCGGTCCCGGCCGGGTGGCCGCCCTGGCCGCCGACCGGGTCGACCGCCCGGACGGCCTGGCCGGGGACGATCCGCGGGCGACGGTCACCGCGCTGGTCGGCGCCCCCGGCTCCGGCCGGACCACCGAGCTCGCGGCCCTCGCCGTCCGGCGCGGCGGCGAGGACCGGGCGCTTCCCACGCTCTGGCTGCGCGGCGCCGACCTGCGCGCCGAGGACGCCTCGCTCGCCGCGGCGGTGCGGCGGGCGCTGGC
>NZ_JBHWUI010000269.1:0-6794 GCF_042737525.1 Kitasatospora sp. NPDC059973
CCGCGCTACCGGGGCGGACCGGGCCCCGCGGGCACCCCGCGGAGTCCGGCCCGCCCCGCGCCCGGTACCGTCGCCCGTCTCGGCGGGCCCGGTCGCGCCCCGGTTCGCCCGGTTCGCCCGAGCGGCCGGGGGTGCCCAGGCCCCGGCTGGCCGGACTGCCGCGAAGGCTTTGCATACAAATTCCAAGCGTCGTATACAATTGCCGCTTCGCCGTTCGTCCACGTCACCCCAGGAGCCCGGCATGGCCTTCAACCTCCGGAACAGGCACTTCCTCAAGGAGCTCGACTTCACTCCCCAGGAGTTCCGTTTCCTGGTGGACCTCGCCGCTCAGCTCAAGGCGGCGAAGTACGCGGGCACCGAGCAGCCCCGACTGCGCGGCAAGAACATCGCGCTGATCTTCGAGAAGACCTCCACCCGGACGCGCTGCGCCTTCGAGGTCGCCGCCCACGACCAGGGCGCCACCACCACGTACCTGGACCCGTCCGGCTCGCAGATCGGCCACAAGGAGTCGATCAAGGACACCGCGCGGGTGCTCGGCCGGATGTTCGACGGCATCGAGTACCGGGGCCACGGCCAGGAGGTCGTCGAGGAGCTGGCCGCCCACGCGGGCGTCCCGGTCTGGAACGGCCTGACCGACGAGTGGCACCCCACCCAGCTGCTCGCCGACGTGCTGACCATCCAGGAGCACACCGCCAAGCCGCTGCCCGAGGTGGCCCTCGCCTACCTCGGCGACGCCCGCTCCAACATGGGCAACTCGCTGCTGGTCACCGGCGCGCTGCTCGGCATGGATGTCCGGATCGTCGCGCCCCGGGCGCTCTGGCCCACCGAGGACGTCCGCAAGGCGGCCGAGGTGCTCGCCGGGTCGACCGGCGCCCGGATCACCCTCACCGAGGACGTCGCCGCCGGGGTGGCCGGCGCCGACTTCCTCTACACCGACGTCTGGGTCTCGATGGGCGAGCCCAAGGAGGTCTGGGCCGAGCGGATCGAGCTGCTCAGGCCCTACCAGGTGTCGATGGACACCGTCCGGGCCACCGGCAACCCGGCCGTGAAGTTCCTGCACTGCCTGCCCGCCTTCCACGACCTGGGCACCGTGGTCGCGCGGCAGCTGCACGAGCTGACCGGGATGGCCGAGCTGGAGTGCACCGACGAGCTGTTCGAGTCGGACCACTCCATCGTCTTCGACCAGGCGGAGAACCGCCTGCACACCATCAAGGCCGTCCTGGTCGCCACCCTCGGGTCATAGGGATCGCCGGACGGCCCCTGGCGGCGGTCAGAGCTTCAGCTTGACGCAGGCGGCCCGGTCGCCCGCGGCGTGCGGTCCGGCCGGGGTGCCCGCGTGCAGGACCAGCGAGCGCGCCTCGCCCGGCCGGGGGCGCCAGGCCACCGAGCCGGCCGCCGAGCCGGCGCCCCGGCCGTCGGTGCGCAGCGTCAGCCGCAGCTCGTTGCGGTCGTTGGCGTAGGCGGGGTCGGTGGACGGCTGCACCGGGTCCACCGCGTGCTGGTAGTGCGGGCCGGAGGCGGCCGGGTCGGCCCCGCAGGAACCGGTGTGCAGGTGCGCCGGGAACTCGTGGTCCGGAGCGAGCCCGGACACCGTCATGGTCAGCAGGGTCTGCCCCGGCACCGAGCGGTCCACCACCACGCGGACGTGCGAGCCGTACGGCACCAGGTCGGCGGCGTGGCTGATCGCGGTCGGCGGGACGAAGGCGGACGCCGGGTCGAAGGCTGCCTCGACCACTGAGACCACCCGGGCCCCGGCGTCAGCGGCGCCAGCGGCCTCACCGGAGGTCCCGGCGCCGCCGGACCCCTCGGAGAGCGGGGACGCCGGCGCGGCCTGGGCGGCCCGGGCGGGGGGAGTGGTCGCGGCGGTGGCGGCGGGCGCCAGCAGGGCGAGCGGGAGCAGGGCGGCGGCGATCGGACTGGGCATCGGCGGGCCTTCCGGGGAGCGGGCGAGCGGTACGGCGGACGCCGTGCTCAACGGCGGTCGCCACCGAACGGACACCCCCGGCACGCGCCCGGTCTTCCCGGGCCGCCCACACCGGCTCGGCCGCCCCGCCTGCGCCCGGTCCCCACCCCGGTCCCCGCGCCGCCGCCGCCTCGCCGGAGCCCCGGTCCCCGCCCCGCGAACACCGCTGGACACCCGGCCTTGGGGGCCGCGTCACGAGGGGTTCGGAAGAGATGTGCCGGGCGCGGGCAGCGTGGAGGTGGTGCCGACGTGGCGGACGCGCCGCCATGCACTATGGTTTATCTCGACATCGAGATAACTGCCCATTACTCTATATCTCGACATCAAGATACTTGCCGAGGGGCGCTCACCGGCGGTGCGGGCAAGGTCAGCCTAAGTAAGGCTGACCTTACCACCGTGGCGGCCGGATACCGCACGAAGCACCTAGAAGGAGTCAGTCGTGTCCGCGAACAGCTTCGACGCCCGCAGCTCGCTGCAGGTGGGCGACGAGTCGTACGAGATCTTCAAGCTCTCCGCCGTCGAGGGTTCCGAGCGGCTGCCCTACAGCCTCAAGGTGCTGCTGGAGAACCTGCTCCGCACGGAGGACGGCGCGAACATCACCGCCGACCACATCCGCGCGCTCGGCAACTGGGACGCCGACGCCCAGCCGAGCCAGGAGATCCAGTTCACTCCGGCCCGAGTGATCATGCAGGACTTCACCGGCGTGCCGTGCGTGGTCGACCTCGCCACCATGCGTGAGGCCGTCAAGGAGCTGGGCGGCGACCCGGCCAAGATCAACCCGCTGGCCCCGGCCGAGCTGGTCATCGACCACTCCGTCATCGCCGACAAGTTCGGCACCCCGGACGCCTTCGTCCAGAACGTCGAGATCGAGTACGGCCGCAACAAGGAGCGCTACCAGTTCCTGCGCTGGGGCCAGACCGCGTTCGACGAGTTCAAGGTCGTCCCGCCCGGCACCGGCATCGTCCACCAGGTGAACATCGAGCACCTGGCCCGCACCATCATGGTCCGGGGCGGCCAGGCCTACCCCGACACCTGCGTCGGCACCGACTCGCACACCACCATGGTCAACGGCCTGGGCGTGCTGGGCTGGGGCGTCGGCGGCATCGAGGCCGAGGCCGCGATGCTCGGCCAGCCGGTCTCCATGCTGATCCCGCGCGTGGTCGGCTTCAAGCTCAACGGCCAGCTGCCGGCCGGCACCACCGCCACCGACCTGGTGCTCACCATCACCGAGATGCTGCGCAAGCACGGTGTGGTCGGCAAGTTCGTCGAGTTCTACGGCGAGGGCGTCACCGCGATCCCGCTGGCCAACCGCGCCACCATCGGCAACATGTCGCCGGAGTTCGGCTCGACCTGCGCGATCTTCCCGATCGACGCCGAGACCATCAACTACCTCAAGCTCACCGGCCGCAGCGAGCAGCAGCTCGCCCTGGTCGAGGCGTACGCCAAGGAGCAGGGCCTCTGGCACGACCCGTCGGTCGAGCCGGTCTACTCCGAGTACCTGGAGCTGGACGTCTCCACCGTCGTCCCGTCGATCTCCGGCCCGAAGCGCCCGCAGGACCGCGTGATCCTGGCCGAGGCCGCCGACAAGTTCGCCGAGGCGCTGCCGACCTACTCGGCCGAGGCCTCGAAGCCGACCGCGGTGACCGCCCCCGACGGTTCGAGCTACGAGATCGACAACGGCGCGGTCGTGATCGCCTCGATCACCTCCTGCACCAACACCTCCAACCCCTCCGTCATGCTGGGCGCCGCCCTGCTGGCGAAGAAGGCCGTGGAGCGTGGCCTGACGGTCAAGCCGTGGGTCAAGACCACCCTGGCCCCCGGGTCCAAGGTCGTCATGGACTACTACGAGAAGGCCGGCCTGCTCCCGTACATGGAGAAGCTGGGCTTCAACCTGGTCGGCTACGGCTGCGTCACCTGCATCGGCAACTCGGGCCCGCTGCCCGAGGAGGTCTCGGCCGCGGTCAACGAGTCCGACCTGGCCGTCGTCTCGGTGCTCTCCGGCAACCGCAACTTCGAGGGCCGGATCAACCCCGACGTCAAGATGAACTACCTGGCCTCCCCGCCGCTGGTGGTCGCCTACGCCCTCGCGGGCAACATGAACGTCGACATCACCCGCGACGCGCTGGGCCAGGACGCCGACGGCAACGACGTCTTCCTCGCCGACATCTGGCCGTCGGAGCAGGAGGTCGCCGACACCGTCGCCGGCTCCATCGACGAGGCCATGTTCGACAAGGGCTACCAGGACGTCTTCGCCGGTGACCACCGCTGGCAGTCGCTCCCGGTCCCGACCGGCAACACCTTCGAGTGGGACGCCGAGTCCACCTACGTCCGCAAGCCCCCGTACTTCGAGGGCATGGCCAAGACCCCGAGCCCGGTGACCGACATCGCCGGCGCCCGCGTCCTGGCCAAGCTGGGCGACTCGGTCACCACCGACCACATCTCCCCGGCCGGCAACATCAAGCCGGGCACCCCGGCGGCGCAGTACCTGACCGCCAACGGTGTGGAGAAGCGCGACTTCAACTCGTACGGCTCGCGCCGCGGCAACCACGAGGTGATGATCCGCGGCACCTTCGCCAACATCCGCCTGCGCAACCAGATCGCGCCGGGCACCGAGGGCGGCTACACCCGCGACTTCACCCAGGCCGACGCGCCGGTGTCGTTCATCTACGACGCCTCGCAGAACTACCAGGCCGCCGGCATCCCGCTGGTCGTCCTGGCCGGCAAGGAGTACGGCTCGGGCTCGTCCCGCGACTGGGCCGCCAAGGGCACCGCGCTGCTGGGCGTGAAGGCCGTCATCGCCGAGTCCTACGAGCGCATCCACCGCTCCAACCTGATCGGCATGGGCGTCCTGCCGCTGCAGTTCCCGGAGGGCCAGAACGCCGAGTCCCTCGGTCTGACCGGCGAGGAGACCTTCTCCTTCACCGGTGTGACCGAGCTCAACGAGGGCCGCACCCCGGCCACCGTCAAGGTCACGGCCGTCGGCGCGGACGGGAGCGGCAAGGAGTTCGACGCGGTCGTGCGCATCGACACCCCCGGCGAGGCGGACTACTACCGCAACGGCGGCATCCTGCAGTATGTGCTGCGCAGCCTGATCGGCTGAGCACCGCACGGGCGGCGGGGCTGAGCGAGGAAGAACGGCTCCGCCGGTAAAGAGGCAGTCAAGAGGCCGGATCGCGTCAACGCGGTCCGGCCTCTTGTATGTCCGGCCCGAATGGACTAAACCTCTGTTTCAGCTTGGTCCAGACCATTTGACGCTGAATCAGAGAAAGCCGCAGGTCTTCTCCCATGCGCATGATCAGTCGCACCGCCGCCCTCATCGCCGCCGCCACGGTGGCCGCCGCCCTCGCGGCCCCCACGGCCCAGGCCCACGACCGTGACCACGGCCCGAAGCTGAAGGGGCAGCGGGTCGGCTACTTCACCCAGTGGGGCGCCGACAGCTCCGCGAAGCGGGTGCAGGAGTCCGGTCAGGCCGAGAAGCTCACCGTCATCAACTACGCCTTCGGCAACGTCTCCGCCGAGGGCACCTGCTTCGAGTCCAACGAGGCCGGCCAGGGCGACGCCCTGAACGACTACCAGCGCCCGTTCTCCGCCGCCGACTCGGTGGACGGCGTCGCCGACCGCCCGGGCCAGAAGCTCAAGGGCCACTTCAACCAGCTGCGCAAGCTCAAGGCCGAGAATCCGCAGCTCAAGACGGTGATCTCGCTCGGCGGGTGGAGCTGGTCCAAGTACTTCTCGGACGCCGCCGCCACCGAGGAGTCCCGCCGGAAGTTCGTCTCCTCCTGCGTCGACCTGTACATCAAGGGCAACCTGCCCCAGCTCGGCACCGCCGAGGGCGGCAAGGGCGTCGCGGCCGGCGTCTTCGACGGCATCGACCTCGACTGGGAGTACCCGGGCGGCGGCGGTGACGCCGGCAACGTGGTGCGCCCCGAGGACGGCCGCAACTTCACCCTGCTGGTGCAGGAGTTCCGTCGCCAGCTGGACCAGCTCAGCGGCCGCAGGGGGCCGCACTACCTGCTGACCGCCGCGGTGGCCGCCAACGAGACCGTCGCCGCCCGGCTGGACCTGCCGGCGCTCTCGCGCTCGATGGACTGGCTCAACCTGATGACCTACGACCTGCACGGCCCGTGGGAGGGCACCGGCCCGGCCGCCCACCACGCCAACCTGTACTCCGACCCCAAGGACCCGTCGCCGCTGCAGCGCAGTGCGGACAAGGCGGTCGACTACTACACCCAGCACGGCCTGCCGGGCTCCAAGACCGTGCTCGGCGTGCCGTTCTACGCCCACGGCTGGACCGGGGTGGCGGCCGGAAAGCAGGGCGGCCTGTACCAGCCGGCCACCGCGGCCACCGCCGACTTCACCTACAACGAGGTCTCCCGGCTGCCCGGCAAGGTCTACACCGACCGTGACCACGGCGCGTCCTGGAAGTACGACGGCACCAACTTCTACAGCTACGACAACGCCGAGGTGCTCACCCAGAAGGCCCGCTACACCCGGTGGAATGACCTGGCCGGGGTGATGGTCTGGTCGCTGGACGGCGACGACGCCGACGGCAGCGCGCTCGCCGCCCTGGACCGCGGCCTCCAGCGCGGCTGACCGCTCCCGGCGCGGGACCCCCGCACGGCCGGCCTCCGACGCGGGACCCCCAATGCGGGACCCCCAACGCGGAACCCCCAACGCGGAACCCCCGATCCGGAATCCCCCTACACTGGCCCCCCGACGCGGGAGCCCCCCCCCCCCCCCCCCGCGGCGGGGGCGCCCCGGGGGCGGGCCCGCGGTGCGCAGACCCCCGCCCCCGGCCCCCCCCCCCCGGGCCCGGCCCCGGGCGCCCCGC
>NZ_JBHWUI010000270.1:0-6750 GCF_042737525.1 Kitasatospora sp. NPDC059973
GATGGTACTGCAGGGGGGACCCTGTGGGAGAGTAGGACGCCGCCGAACAATCATTCCAAAGAACCCCCCGGTCCGTAAGGATCGGGGGGTTCTTTACGTTTCCAGGGCAGCGCCGGAATTGCGGTGCGGAACCGGTCCGGGGGGACTACAGGGCGAGCTTGAACCCGAGGTGCGAGGGGACGAAGCCGAGGCGCTCGTAGAAGCGGTGGGCGTCGGTCCGGGTCGCGTCAGAGGTGAGCTGGACGAGGTCGGAGCCGAGCTCGCGGGAGCGGTCGATCGCCCACCGGATCAGGTCGGTGCCGAGGCCGGTGCCGCGCTCGTCCGCGTGGATCCGGACCGCCTCGATGATGGTGCGGGTGGAGCCCTTGCGGGAGAGCCCGGGCACCACCGTCAGCTGGAGCGTTCCGATGGTCCGGCCGGCCCGCTCGGCGACCACGAGGTGCTGGTGCGGGTCGGCGTCGATCCGGGCGAAGGCCGTCCGGTAGGGGGAGAGGTCGTCGGGGCTCTCGCGGGCGGCGCCCAGGGGGTCGTCGGCGAGCATGGCCACTATCGCCGGCAGGTCGTCGGCGGCGGCGCGGCGGATCGTCAGGTCGTTCATGATCACAGCCTAGGCGAGCCCCTGGGGCGCGGAGGGGCCCGTCCAGGGCTCGGGTCTGTTCCTCTGCCGCCCCCGCGCGCCCGCGGGGCCCGCCTGGGCCCGTCAGAGGCCGTCGAGAGGCCGCCGAGGGGGCCGCTCGGGGTGCGCCCGAGGGGTGGAGCGGCGAGGTGATCCGGCGTCACTCGCCGGGCAGCGCGCTGGTGATGACGGCGAAGACCGCCCCGTGCGGGTCGAGGAGCTGGGCCAGTCGGCCGACACCGTGCACGTCCATCGCGGGGATGCGGACGGTCGCGCCCAGCTGGCCGGCCAGGGCGAGGGCGGCGTCCACGTTGGCGACCTCGAAGTAGGGGAGCCAGTGCGAGCCGGTGCCCGCGGCCGTCTGCTCGGGGCCGAGCTGCATGATGCCGCCGTGGGCGTCGTCGGTACCGCCGCCGGCCGGGGTGAGGACGGTGTACGTCACCTCGCCGAGCGGGACGTCCTGCTCCTGCCAGCCGAAGACGCCGCGGTAGAACTCCTTGGCCGCGTCGGCGTCGACGCTGTAGCACTCGGCCCAGCAGAAGGTGCCCTGATCGGTGACGGTGTCCAGGCCGCGGGTGGCGTGCGGCTGCCAGACGGCGAACTCGGCGCCGGTGGGGTCGCGGTAACCGGCCATCCGGCCGCTGTTGAAGACGTCGAACGGGGCGAACCGGACGGTGCCGCCGCCGGCTTCGACGAGCGCGGTGGTCCGGTCGGCGTCGGGGGTGTGGAAGTAGATCGTCCAGCCGGGGCGGTCCGCGTTCTCGTTGAGCGGTCCGAGGGCGGCGACCGTGCGGCCGTCCTGCTGGAAGAAACCGTAGCCGCCCCCTTCGGGCCCCGCCGTGGCGAAGGTCCAGCCGAACACGGTGTTGTAGAAGACCGCGGACGCGGCGATGTCCGGGCTGGCGAGGTCGAGCCAGTTCGGGGAGCCGGGGGTGAAGGCGGTGCTGAGCATGGTGGCGGTGCTCCTTGAACGGGCCCGTCGCGGCGGGGCACGGGCGGTGTCGGCGTCCCCCGCTGCCCTCCAGCCTGGCATCAGGACGCCCGGTGTCGCACCCGGGCGGTACGGTGCGTAGCGAAACTGCACCCGCACTGATAAGGGGGGCCCGGTGGCCAGGCAGACGCAGGCGGACCAGCCGCCGCTGCCGCGCCAGCTCGCTCAGGTCGAGGGCGTGCTGGAGCGGATCACCTATGCCAACGAGGAGACGGGCTACACCGTCGCCCGGGTGGACACCGGGCGCGGTGCGAACGACCTGCTGACGGTGGTGGGCGCGCTGCTGGGGGCGCAGCCGGGGGAGTCGCTGCGGCTGCACGGGCGGTGGGGGTCGCACCCGCAGTACGGCAAGCAGTTCGTGGTGGAGAACTACACGACGGTGCTGCCCGCGACGATCCAGGGCATCCAGCGCTACCTCGGCTCGGGGCTCATCAAGGGCATCGGGCCGCGGTTCGCGGAGCGGATCGTGGAGCGGTTCGGGGTGGACACCCTGGAGGTGATCGAGAACGAGCCGGGCCGGTTGATCGAGGTGCCGGGGCTCGGGCCGAAGCGCACCAAGAAGATCGCGGCGGCCTGGGAGGAGCAGAAGTCCATCAAGGAGGTGATGGTCTTCCTGCAGGGGGTCGGCGTGTCGACGTCGCTCGCGGTGCGGATCTACAAGCAGTACGGGGACGGCTCGATCGGGGTGGTCAAGAACGAGCCGTACCGGCTGGCGTCGGACGTCTGGGGCATCGGCTTCCTGACGGCGGACCGGATCGCGCAGGCGGTGGGCATCCCGCACGACAGTCCGGAGCGGGTGAAGGCGGGCCTGCAGTACGCGCTGTCGCAGAGCAGCGACCAGGGGCACTGCTACCTGCCCGAGGAGCGGCTGATCGCGGACGGGGTGAAGCTGCTCCAGGTGGACGTCGGGCTGGTGATCGACTGCCTGGCGGAGCTGGTGGCCGCGGAGGGGGTGGTGCGCGAAGCGGTGCCGGGGGAGGCGGGGGAGCCGATCACCGCCGTGTACCTGGTGCCCTTCCACCGGGCCGAGATCTCGCTGGCCAACCAGCTGTTGCGGCTGCTGCGTTCGGAGTCGGACCGGATGCCGTGGTTCGCGGACGTGGACTGGCCGGCGGCGCTCGGCTGGCTGGCGAAGCGGACGGGGGCGGAGCTGGCTCCGGAGCAGGAGCAGTCGGTGCGGTTGGCCCTGACGGAGAAGGTGGCGGTGCTGACGGGCGGTCCGGGCTGCGGCAAGTCGTTCACGGTGAAGTCGATCGTGACGCTGGCGCTGGCGAAGCGGGCGAAGGTCGTCCTGGCGGCGCCGACCGGCCGGGCGGCGAAGCGGCTGGCGGAGCTGACCGGGGTGGAGGCCTCGACGGTGCACCGGCTGCTGGAGCTGAGGCCGGGCGGGGACGCGGCCTACGACCGGGACCGCCCGCTGGACGCCGACCTGGTGGTGGTCGACGAGGCCTCGATGCTGGACCTCATCCTGGCGAACAAGCTGGTCAAGGCGGTGGCGCCGGGGGCGCACCTGCTGTTCGTGGGGGACGTGGACCAGCTGCCGTCGGTGGGCGCCGGCGAGGTGCTGCGGGACCTGCTGGCCGACGGCGGCCCGATTCCCTCGGTGCGGCTGACCAGGATCTTCCGGCAGGCGGCGCAGTCGGGCGTGGTGACCAACGCGCACCGGATCAACGAGGGCCTGCCGCCGTTGACGGAGGGTCTGCCGGACTTCTTCCTGTTCGTGGAGGACGACGCCGAGCAGGCGGCCGGGCTGACGGTGGACGTGGTGGCGCGGCGGATCCCGCAGCGTTTCGGGTACGACGCGCGCCGGGACGTCCAGGTGCTGGCGCCGATGCACCGGGGGCCGGCGGGCGCGGGGAACCTGAACACGCTGCTGCAGGCGGCGGTGACGCCGGCCCGGGAGGGGCTGGCGGAGCGCCGGTTCGGCGGCCGGACGTTCCGGGTGGGGGACAAGGTCACCCAGATCCGCAACAACTACGACAAGGGGCGCAACGGGGTCTTCAACGGCACAGTGGGAGTGGTGACCTCACTGAGCGTGGACGACCAGCGGTTGACGGTGGTCACCGACGAGGACGAGGAGGTGCCGTACGACTTCGACGAGCTGGACGAGTTGGCGCACGCGTACGCGGTGACGATCCACCGGTCGCAGGGGAGCGAGTACCCAGTGGTGGTGATTCCGGTCACCACGTCCGCCTGGACGATGCTCCAGCGGAACCTGCTCTACACCGCCGTGACCAGGGCGCGGAAACTCGTAGTGCTGGTGGGGTCACGGAAGGCGATCGGACAGGCCGTTCGCACCGTCAGCGCAGGTAGGAGGCACGCCGCGCTGGATCATCGGCTGGCGACTGGATGATTCTCCAACGGATGGTTGCCTCTATTGTTCTCTTGACGTGAAGAGATTTACGGCAGAGCCTGGAGTGGTGCCGATCTTGTCCGGTTCGTACCGGCTGCGGCGGCAGGTTTTGTAGGGGCGGTCCCTTTCGGGCCACCCCGGGTGCGCGGCTGTCCGCCAGATGGGGGATGGTAGAGACAGTCAGGGCACCTTGGAAGAGGATTCATTTCGTCGGTGAGGAAGACGTGAGCGACAACTCGGTAGTACTGCGGTACCAGGACGGCGAGTACGAGTACCCCGTCGTCGAGAGCACTGCGGGCAACGCCGGCTTCGACATCTCGAAGCTGCTCCCGCAGACCGGCCTGGTCACCCTGGACAACGGCTTCGGTAACACCGCCGCGTACAAGTCCGCGATCACCTTCGTGGACGGTGACAACGGCATCCTGCGGTACCGCGGCTACCCGATCGAGCAGCTCGCCGAGCAGGGCAGCTTCATCGAGACCGCGTACCTCCTGATCAACGGTGAGCTGCCGACCGCGGACCAGCTGTCGGAGTTCAACCGCGAGATCACCCAGCACACCCTGCTGCACGAGGACGTCAAGCGCTTCTACCAGGGCTTCCCGCGCGACGCCCACCCGATGGCGATGCTGTCCTCGGTCGTCGGCGCGCTGTCCACCTTCTACCAGGACAGCCACAACCCCTTCGACGCCGCCCAGCGCCACCTGTCGACGGTCCGCCTGCTGGCGAAGCTGCCGACGATCGCGGCCTACGCGTACAAGAAGTCGGTCGGCCAGCCGTTCGTCTACCCGCGCAACGACCTGAGCTACGTCGAGAACTTCCTGCGGATGACCTTCGCCGTCCCCGCCGAGGACTACGAGCTCAACCCGGTCGTCGTGAACGCGCTGGACAAGCTGCTGATCCTGCACGCGGACCACGAGCAGAACTGCTCGACCTCCACCGTCCGCCTGGTGGGTTCCAGCCACGCGAACCAGTTCGCCTCGATCTCGGCCGGCATCTCGGCGCTCTGGGGCCCGCTGCACGGCGGCGCGAACCAGGCCGTGCTGGAGATGCTGGAGAGCATCCAGAAGGACGGCGGCGACGTCGACGCGTTCATTCGCAAGGTGAAGAACCGCGAGGACGGCGTCAAGCTGATGGGCTTCGGCCACCGCGTGTACAAGGCGTTCGACCCGCGCGCCGCGCAGGTCAAGCTGCTGGCGCACGAGGTGCTCGGCCAGCTCGGCAAGTCCGACGAGCTGCTCGACATCGCGCTCAAGCTGGAGGAGCACGCGCTCCAGGACGACTTCTTCGTCTCGCGCAAGCTCTACCCGAACGTGGACTTCTACACCGGCCTGATCTACCGCGCCATGGGCTTCCCGACCAGCATGTTCACCGTGCTGTTCGCCCTCGGCCGGCTGCCGGGCTGGATCGCCCACTGGCACGAGATGATCAACGACCCGACCAGCCGGATCGGCCGTCCGCGCCAGATCTACACCGGCACCGCGATCCGCGACTACGTGGGCCTCGAAGCCCGCTGACGCAGGACCTGAAAGGGCCCGGCCGCTTCACGCGGCCGGGCCCTTCACCGTCCCGCACGAGGGTGGGAGAGGTACAGCGCACGACTCCGGGGCGGCCGCAGCCGGGGACGGCCGCTCAAAGCGTCCCAGACCCGCCACACCCCGGCGTCGTGCGCGAAGGCCGCCAACCGTCGGCGACCGTCCCGGGGCCCGCCGGAGCCCCGTCGGCGGCAGTGGTGGCCGTGCGGCGACGTGATGCCGTTCGCCACGTCTCCGCCCACCGAAAAACTGCCGCACTACCAACCTAAGACGTATCAGGGTGCGAGAAGTTACGCCCGGGGGGTGTGAGCTGCCTCTCGCCACGCTCCGTGTGCGGGCTGTGGCCCGCCCATATCACACCTCCCGGCGGCGGCTACGTCACCCTCCCCGCAGCCACGGCAACCGAGCGTGATAGGAATCGTGGCATTCCGGTACGGACCGCCCCGCACCCTCGCAGCGTGGCGGCGGAACTGGGGAGGGAGTGCGCAGATGGCCAGGAACGTCGTCGTCACCGGTGGTGGCACGGGTATCGGGTACGAAGTGGCGCGGCGGTTCGCCGAGGCGGGCGAACGGGTGGTGATCGTCGGCCGTCGGCGGGCGGTGCTCGAACGGGCCGCGGCCGACCTCGGACCGAACGTCACCCCACTGGTCCGCGACCTCGCCGACCCCGACGACGTCGAGGCGGCGCTGGGTGAACTGCCGGAGCGGATCGACGTGCTGGTGAACAACGCCGGCAGCCGGGAGACCGTGATCGGTGGCGGGCCGCACGCCCTGCTGGCCCGCTGGCGCGGCGACTTCGAGCGCAATGTGCTGACCGTGGTGCTGCTGACCGAGTCCATCCGCGACCGGCTCACCCCGGGCTCGGGCCGGGTGGTCACGGTCAGCTCGATCGCCGCCCTGAGCGGCGCCGGCTCGTACGGGGCCGCCAAGGCCTCGCTGCACGCCTGGAACCACTTCCTGGCCGCGCAGCTCGGCACCTCGGGGATCACGGCCAACATCGTCGCCCCGGGCACCGTGGCGGGCACCGAGTTCTTCGGCCCCCGGCTGGACGAGGCCGAGGTGTCCCGCCGGGCGGCCCGGACGCTGCTCGGCCGGATCGGCGAGGCGGGCGAGGTGGCCGCGGCGGTCTACTTCCTCGCCTCGGCGGAGGCCGGCTTCATCACCGGCGAGATCATGCACTGCAACGGCGGCGAGCTGCTCGGGCGCTGACCGCTCCGGGAGACGCCGAGGGGCCCGCCCACCGCACGCGCGGTGGGCG
>NZ_JBHWUI010000271.1:0-6680 GCF_042737525.1 Kitasatospora sp. NPDC059973
CCACACCGAATACTCTTTGGGTTGTGGTTTGGGGGGTGTTTTTTTTTTTTATATTCCCCGGGTTTGGGGGCCGCCCCCCCCCCCCCGGGATTGGGGGGGGCGGGCCCGTCGAAGGTCCTGCCGGGAAAGGGCTCAGATGAGGCCGAGCTCCGTGACGGCGTCGCGCTCCTCGACCAGCTCCTGGACCGAGGCGTCGATGCGGCCGCGGGAGAAGTCGGAGATCTCCAGGCCCTGGACGATCTGGAACTCGCCGTCCTTGGTGGTGACCGGGAAGGAGGAGATCAGACCGGCCGGAACGCCGTAGGAGCCGTCGGAGACGACACCCATGGAGGTCCAGTCGCCCTCGGCGGTGCCGTTGACCCAGGTGTACACGTGGTCGATGGCGGCGTTGGCGGCCGAGGCGGCCGAGGAGGCGCCACGGGCCTCGATGATGGCCGCGCCGCGCTTGGCGACGGTCGGGATGAAGTCGCCCTCCAGCCACGCCTGGTCGGCGCCGACGGCCTCGAAGGCCGGCTTGCCGGCGATCTCGGCCTGGAAGATGTCCGGGTACTGGGTCGCCGAGTGGTTGCCCCAGATGGTGACCTTCTTGATCTCCGACACGGCGGCACCGGTCTTGGCGGCCAGCTGGCCGAGCGCGCGGTTGTGGTCCAGGCGCGTCATCGCGGTGAAGCGCGCGGCCGGCACGTCCGGGGCGTTGCGCTGGGCGATCAGGGCGTTGGTGTTGGCCGGGTTGCCGACGACCAGGACCTTGATGTCGTCCGCGGCGTGGTCGTTGATGGCCTTGCCCTGCGGGCCGAAGATGCCGCCGTTGGCCTGCAGCAGGTCGCCGCGCTCCATGCCGGCGGTGCGCGGACGGGCGCCGACCAGCAGCGCGACGTTGGCGCCGTCGAAGGCCTCGTTGGCGTTGTCGGTGATCTTGATGTCGCGCAGCAGCGGGAAGGCGCAGTCGACAAGCTCCATCGCGGTGCCCTCGGCGGCCTTCAGGCCCTGCGGGATCTCCAGGAGGCGCAGGTTCACCGGCACGTCGGCGCCGAGCAGGTGGCCCGAGGCGATGCGGAAGAGCAGCGCGTAGCCGATCTGGCCGGCCGCTCCGGTGATGGTGACGTTGACGGGGGTGCGGGTCATTTCTACCTTCTCCAGCAAATCGCCAGGTGCCCCAGGCACACCGGCGCACTGGAGCCGAGGATGATCTCTCGACATCGAGAGACCGGCGTCAGGTTATCGCAAAGCGAAGCGTATGCCGCGGGTGCCGTCGTGGCTGATTGGTCACAGACGATGACGGCCCCCGTCCCGACGGTGCGGGCGGGGGCCGATCGGGCCGGGCGGGCGGGCCGGGCGGGCGGTCCGGGCGGGCCGGGCGGGCGGTCCGGGCGGGTCAGTGCTTCGGCCGCCCGACCAGCTCGCCGACGTTGTCCAGCAGCGGGATCTCCAGCCACGGGTTGGGCTGGGCCACCAGGGTCAGCAGCACGATCGAGACGCCCAGGAAGGTCAGCACGATCACGTCGGTGAACCGGCTGCGCACCGCCAGCATGCCGACCTCGGGCAGCACCAGCCGCAGCAGCGCGCCGAGCAGCACGCCGCCGCCGAGGATCAGCAGCCCGTACTTGAAGCCATCCTTGAAGTCGGCGAACCAGGTGACGGCGAGCCCGGCGCCGACCACCAGCAGGACGAGGGTTATCGGCCACTGGCGCACCGGCAGGGCGTGGTCACGCCCCAGCGCCGCCGCCGAGCCCTCGGGGGGCAGCGTTCCGGTGGTCTTCACCGGCCTGCGCCGGGAGCTCGCCGGCCGTGGCCCGCTCATCCGCCCACCCCGCCCCGCTCGGCCGTCGCGTCGCGCAACGCGCGGCTCGCCGGCCTTCGCTCGGTCCGCCCGTTCATAGCTCGCCGTCCTTCCGGAGTCGGATCGCGGTCGTTCAGAGGCCGGCGCGGCGCTCGGCCGCCACGACGATGTTGTTCAGCAGCATGGCGCGGGTCATCGGGCCGACGCCGCCCGGGTTCGGGGAGATCCAGCCGGCCACCTCGGCCACGCCCGGGTGGACGTCACCGACGATCTTGCCCTCGCTGCGGCTGACGCCGACGTCCAGCACGGCCGCGCCGGGCTTGACGTCCTCCGGCTTGACCAGGTGCGGCACCCCGGCGGCGGCGACCACGATGTCGGCCTTGCGCAGGTGGTAGGCGAGGTCCCGGGTGCCGGTGTGGCAGAGGGTCACGGTGGCGTTCTCGCTGCGGCGGGTGAGCAGCAGGCCGATCGAGCGGCCGACGGTGACACCGCGGCCGATCACGACCACCTCGGCGCCGTCGATCGCCACGTCGTGGCGGCGCAGCAGCTCGACGATGCCGAGCGGGGTGCAGGGCAGCGGGCCCTCGATGCCCAGCGCGAGCCGGCCGAGCGAGGTGGGGTGCAGGCCGTCGGCATCCTTGTCCGGGTCCATCAGCTCCAGGACGGGGTTCTGGTCCAGGCCCTTGGGCAGCGGGAGCTGGACGATGTAACCGGTGCAGGCCGGGTCGGCGTTCAGCTCGCGGACGACGTTCTCGACGTCCTCCTGGGTGGCGGTGGCGGGCAGTTCGCGCTGGATGGAGGCGATGCCGACCTCGGCGCAGTCCTTGTGCTTGCCGTTGACGTACCAGCGGCTGCCGGGGTCGTCGCCGACCAGGACGGTGCCGAGACCGGGCGTGACGCCCTTGGCACGAAGGGCCACCACACGGGCGGCGAGTTCGGACTTGATCGCGGCGGCGGTGGCCTTGCCATCGAGAATCTGGGCAGTCATGCCCCCATTCTCCCGGATGACGGAGGCGGACGGCGCCAGCCCCCGGCGACAGCGGTGCCGGGGAGCCCCGGAGGCTCGAAAACCGTTCGGACCACGTTGCGGTTGCGCCACAGTCCGGTCCGCCACGCGGGCGCGGCTGGACAGCGCCTGGCCGCCCGGTCGACGATAAGCGGGCATTCCCTGCCGCCTCCGGCCCGGTGACGGGCCGACGGACACCGGCGGGGCGTACCCGGGGGAAGAACAGAGTGAGCCGACCACACCACACCGTGCCGCCCGACCGCCACGGCCGCGTGCTGCCAGGACCGCAGCCGTCGATGCTCCCGTTCGCGCCGGACCGGCGCCACCCACGTTCCTGAGCCAGCCCGTGCCGGCGGGCGCCGGACCGTGTCCGCCCCCGTTGTCACCGCGCTCCGCTATCGTCCCGTCCGCTCGGCAGTTCGCCCCGCCGGTGCGTTCCGGACCCAGCGCTGTCCCGTCCCACGTCCCCACATCCCTGCCCGGAGGCATCGATGAGTTACCCGCCCGACCCGAACAACCCGTACGGCCAGCAGCCCCCTCAGCAGGGCTACGGCTACCCCCAGCAGGCCCCGCCGGCCGCCGGGTACGGCTACCCGCAGCAGCCGCCGCAGGCCCCGCAGTACGGTGTGCCGCAGCAGCCGGCGTACGGGTACGCGCCGATGCCGGGCACCCTCCAGGCCAACAACGGCTACATCAACATCGCCCAGCTGGGCACAGTGAAGATCGCCACCATGGGCCAGCGCTTCCTGGCCCGCCTGATCGACGGCCTCGCGATCGGCGCGGTCGTCGCCCTGGTGATGGCGCTCGGCCTGGCCAGCGCGCTCGGCATCGCCAAGGACACCCAGGACTGCAGCGGCAAGTACACCTACGGCGGCTCCAACTCGGCGTACTACGACTGCCTGAACGCCAACAACGACGCCGCCGCGGGCTTCTTCGTCACCATGCTGATCATGGTCGGCGTGCTCTCGGTGTTCAACCTGCTGTACGAGTGGCTGATGGTCTCCTTCGCGGGCGCCACCCTCGGCAAGATGGCCCTGGGCCTGCGCGTCGTCAAGGAGAGCAACGGCCAGGTCCCCGGCCTGGGCGGCGGCTTCATCCGCTTCATCATCCCGATCGTCGGCGCGTTCCTCTGCTACATCGGCGCCGCGCTGGTCTACCTGTCCCCGTTCTTCGACAACTCCGGGAAGCTGCAGGGCTGGCACGACCGTGCCGCCGGCACCCTGGTGATCAAGAAGTAACACCCACCGGCGACAGCGGAGCGGCCCGGTCCCCTTCCCAGGGGGCCGGGCCGCTCCGTCGTACCGTCACACCGCCGGTGCCGGCCCGGGATCCTCCCGGCCCGGCGCCGGCGTCGGCGTCAGTGGAAGAAGTGGCGGGTACCGGTGAAGTACATCGTCACGCCGGCCGCGGCGGCGGCCGCGACGACCTCCTCGTCCCGGATCGAACCGCCCGGCTGCACCACGGCCTTGACGCCGCCGTCGAGCAGGATCTGCAGGCCGTCCGCGAACGGGAAGAAGGCGTCGGAGGCCGCGTAGGAGCCCCGGGCCCGCTCGCCGGCCCGCTCCACGGCGAGCTTCGCCGAGTCGACCCGGTTGACCTGGCCCATCCCGACGCCCACCGAGGCACCGCCCTTGGCCAGCAGGATCGCGTTGGACTTGACGGCCCGGCAGGCCCGCCAGGCGAACGCCAGCTCGGCCAGCTCGGCCGCGGGGAGCGCCTCGCCGGTGGCCAGCGTCCAGCTCGCCGGGTCGTCGCCCGCGGCGTGGATCCGGTCGGCGTCCTGGAGCAGCACGCCACCGGAGATCGGGCGCAGCTCCTGGCGGTTGGCCGGCGCCTCGGGGGCGACCAGCACCCGCAGGTTCTTCTTGCGCGCCAGCACCTCGACGGCGCCGTCCTCGTACCCGGGGGCGACGACGACCTCGGTGAAGATCGGGGCGATCTGCTCGGCCAGCTCGACGGTCACCGGGCGGTTGACCGCGATCACGCTGCCGTACGCGGAGACCGGGTCGCACTCGTGCGCCTTGCGGTGCGCCTCGGCGACGTCCGCGCCGGTGGCGATGCCGCACGGGTTGGCGTGCTTGATGATCGCGACGGCCGGCTCGGCGTGGTCGTACGCGGCGCGACGGGCGGCATCGGTGTCGACGTAGTTGTTGTACGACATCTCCTTGCCGTGCAGCTGCTCGGCGCCGGCCAGGCCGCCGGTGCCGTCGCTGTAGAGCGCGGCGCCCTGGTGCGGGTTCTCGCCGTAGCGCAGCACGTTCTGGCGCTCGTAGGTGGCACCCAGGAACTCCGGGAAGCCCTCGACGTCGCCGGCCGCGTAGCCGGCCTCGAACCAGGAGGCCACCGCGACGTCGTAGGCGGCGGTGTGCGCGAACGCGGCACCGGCCAGGCGCTTGCGGGTGGCCAGGTCGAAGCCGCCCTCCTGGACGGCCTTCAGCACGTCGCCGTAGCGGGCCGGGTCCACCACGACGGCGACCGACGGGTGGTTCTTGGCCGCGGCGCGGACCATGCTCGGGCCGCCGATGTCGATCTGCTCGACGCACTCGTCCGGGCTCGCGCCGGACGCGACGGTGGCCTTGAACGGGTAGAGGTTCACCACGACCAGCTCGAACGGCTCGACGCCCAGCTCGGCGAGCTGCGCGCGGTGCGACTCCAGCCGCAGGTCGGCGAGCACGCCGGCGTGCACGCGGGGGTGCAGCGTCTTCACGCGCCCGTCGAGGCACTCGGGGAAGCCGGTCAGCTCGGAGACCTCGGTCACCGGGACGCCCGCGGCGGCGATCCGGCCGGCGGTGGAGCCGGTGGAGACGATGGCGACCCCGGCGGCGTGCAGGCCCTGGGCCAGCTCCTCCAGACCGGTCTTGTCGTACACGCTGATCAGCGCGCGACGGATCGGGCGGACGCCGCTCTCCTCGTCGAGGGGGGCGGTGACGGGGGACGTGGTGCTGGGGGCGGCGCTCATGCCGGGATCCATACCTTTCGGTCCTCGATGCGGTGACCCTCGCGGGCCAGCCGGCCCACGATGTCGACGAGCAGCTTTCGCTCGACAGTCTTGATGCGCTCGTGCAGCGCTTCGCCGCCATCGGCGTGGTCGGCGTCGGTGACCTCGACGACGCCCTGCGCGATGATCGGCCCGGTGTCCACCCCGGCGTCGACCAGGTGGACGGTGCAGCCGGTGACCTTCACCCCGTACGCGAGCGCGTCGGTGACGCCGTGGGCGCCGGGGAAGGCGGGCAGCAGTGCGGGGTGGGTGTTGATGATCCGCCCGGCGAAGGCCGCGATGAACGCGGGGCCGAGGATCTTCATGAAGCCCGCCGTGACCACGAGGTCCGGCCGGTGCTCCGCGACGGAGGCGGTCAGCGCGCCGTCCCATGCCGCGCGGTCGGCGAAGTCCTTCAGGCGGTGCACGAAGACCGGCAGCCCGGCCCGCTCGGCGCGCTCCAGGCCCGCGATGCCGTCACGGTCGGCACCGACGGCGACGATCTCCGCGCCGAAGGCCGGATCGGCCACGGCATCGATCAGCGCCTGTAGGTTGGTGCCGGAGCCGGAGACCAGCACCACCAGCCGGGCCGGGCCGGGAGTGCGGGGCGGGAAGAGTTGAGCGGGGGCGGCGGCCACTGCGCGATTCTCCGTAGGTCGGGCGCCGCCCGCTGGTACATCCACCGGCGGTGGGGCCACTACGAACGGCAGGTCGAGCGAGGGGGAACACCGGAGGAACCCGCCGCGATGCGGGCCCGGGGAACCTATCTGAGCTGCTGACCGTCACCACGATAACGGCTGGTCGGACGGCCCTTGAAACGCCCTGGCGGCGCTACGCGCGTAGTTGAGACGGGGATCTCCATCGGGGCGCCGTCACCCGCCGTCGGCCCGGCGTCCGCCCGCCGGCCGTGCGCGGAC
>NZ_JBHWUI010000272.1:0-6548 GCF_042737525.1 Kitasatospora sp. NPDC059973
GGCCGATGGCCTGCCGCCCCGGGCCTTGTCGCATCCGGGCCTGGAACTGGGCGGGTGTTCGCACAGGTCACGGGGCGCGACAGTCCCCGCGACAGAGACCGGCGGGGCCGCTCAGCGGCGGTCCTTCGCAGGGTAGAGGGTGGTGTGCTGGACTCGGAGGTTCCACCACGGGTCGGCCGGGGTGGAGACGCGGGCGGCCAGCGTCTCCCGCAGGGTGGGCAGCGGAAGCACCAGCGGACCGAGTTCCTGGTCTCCCCGGTCGCTGACGCAACTCGGGCACTCCAGCCGGTTCGGGCCGGCCTCCTCGGTCAGCTCCAGGAACGAGCCCGCCTTCCCTCCGATCGAGCCCCGGCACGTCCAGCACCGGCGCAGCTTCGCGTTGGCCGCGCGGGCCGCCTCGAGCTGCTGCTTGGCCTTGGCCTTCTTCTCCTTCTCCCGGCGCTCGAGGTCCTTCTCCTCGCAGTCCCAGCAGCGCCCGCCGGGGCGGCGGGTCCACCGTAGGCGCCCCTTCGGTCCGTACTCCGAGGTGCTCTCCTGCAGTGGCACGTTCCCGCAGTCGGCGCAGGCCAGTGTCTCCATCAGGTCGCGGTGGTCCTGGCGGCGCTTCTCCTCACGGGCGGCCTGGCGCTCGTCGTACGCCTCGCGGGTGTCCGGGCTCTCCAGCGCGTCCAGCAGGGAGTAGCGGGCGTCGTTGCGGCCGTAGCGCCACCAGACGGGGCCGAGCGGGCCGTGCTCGGCCAGCAGCTCCAGCGTGGTCGCGATGACCGGTACCGCGTCGTCGTACTCGCGCCAGCCGTCGCCGTCCGCGTTGTCGTCGCGCCTGGTCCACCAGCCGCCGCCCCAGGCGTCGCGCGCCAGCGCCGACACCTTCTCCTGACGGTTGGCCAGCGCGAGGGGTGAGGCGTCGGTGACGACCAGGGCGACGGGCGGGTAGCCGGGCCGGGTGTGGCCGGGCCAGTCCCGCAGCCACCAGTGCACCATCCGGTCCGCCGGCTCCTCGTCGGCCAGGGCCGGGTCGTTGCTCTTCACCTTGGTACGGAACAGCTCGCGGTAGGCGGTGAACTTCCCCGCCAGCCGCTCGGTCGACAGGGTCGAGCGGTCGACCTCCACCATCAGCACCGGCACCCCGATCTCGGGGGCCTGCCACACCGCGTCCGGGCGCACCTTGCGCCGGCCGCCCGGCAGCACGTACTCGACCTCGGTGGCCCAGTCCGCGAGCCTGCCGACACCGCCCGGAGCGTCCTCGGCGGTGCCGCCCAAGACGAACGCGGCGATCGTCTCGTTGACCGCCATCGCGTGCTGCGCACCTGTGCGCCCGGCGCCCCGGGCCGTCGATCCCATCTCCGAGCGGAACAGGCCCAGCACCTGCCCGGCCGCCTCCAGCCCGGCCGTGCCCTCCAGCCGCCACGTCTTGTGCCCGGTCTTCGTGTTGCCGTCCGAGGCGACCAGGTTGTGCAGTGCCAGGTCCCGCAGGCCTTGGCGGATCACCGTGTTCGACCCGGCACCGGGGCGCAGCAGGCGCTGGAGCTGGTCGGCGGTGGCGACCTTGAGGACGCCGAGCGCGCCCAGGACGTCCTCGCGCAGCCGGGCGGTCGAGCCGTTCGGCCAGAGCCTGCCGCGCCGGTAGGCGGTGCGGCCCGGCCGGTGCCGCCAGCCCAGCCTGTCCGGCTCGGCCGGATCGGCGGCGTGCTCCTGGCCGTCGGTGTCGTGCGCGCTGTCGTAGGTCGTCGCGGGGCGCTGCGGGGTGCTCACGGGCTTCTCCCGGGGTCGGCGGTGAAACTGCTCTGCTCCGAGGGATATCCCGCCGCTCCGACAGCCGCCAGTCCCTTTTCCACCCCATCCCACCACCCGGCCCGAAAGGGCCCGCGCCGCGCGCCGCTCTCCCCATTCCGCGCGGCCGGCTCCAGCCGGACGCAGAAAATAGAAAGCCCCCCGCAGGTGCCGAACCCAACTGACCAACCGACAACTACAACAGCAACTACAACAGCCAAAGCAGAAAGACGGGAAAGAAGGGTTGTCAGAACCGGGGACCGGGCCCGATCCGGGCGCTGAGCTGCCCGTTTTCCTCACCTGGGCGCGAGGAAGCCGGTAGGGGCAGTGGCAGGGGAGACGGCAGGGGCGGCGGTAGCGCACCGTCGAACTAACCAGGCCATCAAGGTGCCGGTGAGTTTCCTTGATGGCCCGTCCAAGGAAACTCACCGGCACCTTGATGCCATATCAGTGCAGGTCACAGACGTGCGATCCAAGGTTCTCACCAAGGTTGGATGGGACGGGATGGCGGACGGGTTTTCGGACCGGTTTTCGGACCGGCTAGGACCCGGGATACCTTGGAACGCGTCGTTATGTAATCGTTATACCTTGGATCCCTTGATGGTGAGAAATCCGGTGAGTTTCATGGGGTTTCATCTCTCCAGCACGGGAGCGGCCCGTGCTGGAGATCCGAGGAGTGCATCCGTGAACGGGGAACTGGAGACCGACCACGACGTCCTGGTGACGCTCGCCCGCTTTACGCTGGCCACCGCCGAACAACTCCACCAACTGCACGGCGGGCAGGCCGGAATCAAGCAGACCCAGAAACGCATGGACCGCCTCCACACCGCGGGTCTGGCGGAATTCGTCACCCTGCCGCAGGCCGGACGCACGAAAGCCTGGCACCTCACCGAGCAGGGCGCAGCGGTGACCGCGACCTTCCCCGCAGCCCGCCGCCGGGACCTGGTCGCCGCGCCCGAGCAGACCGCCCTGCGGTACGGCCGTGGCCACCTCCTGGCGCTCGGCCGCGTGCACTGCGCGTTCGTCACCGACGCCCGCACCCGCGGCGAGGGCTGCGGCCCGGCCGACCTGGTCCCCGCCCCCGAGCACCATCTGGACCCGGCGAACCCGGCCGGGCTCGCCTACCGGCCGGCCGCCGAGCTCGCCTACACCGCCACCACCGCCAGCGGCCGGCGGCGGCTGCGCGCCTTCGTCGAGCTCCACCGGCCGAGCGCGGGCATCGAGCAGGCCGCCGAGCAGCTGGCCGCCTGCGCCCGGCTCTGGCACCAGCCCGGCCCCGGCGGCGCCGGCCGGGCGCACGAGCGCCGCTGGCGGACCTTCCCCACCCTGCTGATCGTCCTCACCGGCACGGCGGCCACCTCGGTCACCACGGCGGTGGAGGACCTGCTGCTCGCCGCCGAGGAGAACCCCGCCACCGCCGAGCTGCTCGCCGCCGTCCGGGCCGGCGCCGCCCGCCTCGAGGACCTCCTCCAGCACGGGCCCGCCGCCCGGTGTGGCACCCGCTCGACGGCGAACGGCGGGCGCCGGTCGGCTGGACCCAGCTGCAGGCCTGACCCGCCCCCTCACCTTTGATGCCCTGCCCGGAGGACCGGGCGGGGCATCAAGGTATCCGGCAGTCGACCGTCACCAATACTTTGACCTGGGGCGTCGCCCCCTTCCAAGGTTTTCAGAGCTGGCCGCAGGGACGTCTCCAAGGTTTCCGGGAGGCTCTCCAAGGTTCCCGGCGGGGCCTTCCAAGGTGAGCATCAAGGTGTGCAGCCGGGGCACGGGGTGACCATCAAGGAATCGGGCCCAGACCCGGGCCGGTCAGCTCCGGCGCCACCAAGAGCCCGTCCGCTTCTCCTCGACGGCTGCGGCTTCGGCGGCGGCCCGCGCCCGCGCGGCTTCCGCCTGTGCCCGCTGATCGGCTTCGGCCTGGCGGCAGTCGTCGCACAGTCCGTCGTCTCCCCAGACCCCGGCCCGGACCATGTCCGCCCACCGCTGGTCGGAGAGCTTCGCCGAGCAGCGACCGCAGGCCGGGCGACGGCGCTCCCGCTCGGCCGCATCCTCGGCTTCCTGCCGAGCGCGATCGGCTTCCCGCCGCTGCACCTCGGCCGCCGCGCGCTCCAGCTCCGCCTGCTGCCTCTCGCGCTCCGCCCCGAGCCGCTCGGCCTCCTCCCGCTGCCGGCGCTGCCCTGCCAGGGCCGCGAGCTGGCGCTCCAGCAGCTGGTCGCCGTCCTCGTTGTCCAGCGCGTCGGCGAGGGTGTGCCAGCCCGGCCGGCCGAAGCGGATCCACACCTCACCGTCCGCGCCGAAGCGGCGCAGGTGCGACAGGGTGGTCGCCACCACGGGCAGCGCCTGGTGGTAGTAGCGGGCGGTGACCCCCTCCTTCCGGACGGCCAAGGGCGCCCAGATGTTCTCAGAGGCCGCCTCCACCGCCTCGATCCGGCGCAGCAGCCGCTTGTCGTCGCGTTCCTGCTTGGCCTTCTTCTGCGCGGGGGTGAGCGGCTTGTCCCCGGGGCGGCGGCGCTTGCGGCCGGCCTCCAGGACGAGGGCGACCGGGGGCAGGCCCTCGCGGCCGGTGGCCGGGTAGAGGGCCGACCACAGGCGCAGGGTGTTCACCGCAGGCCCGGGCTTGGCGAGGGAGGCCTCGAAGTCCTTCCGATTGACGCCCCGGGCGGGCAGCTCGCACCATGCCCGGTAGGTGATCAGCTTCTCCAGTAGCGTCCCGTTGCCCTCGTTCTCCCGGTCGACTTCCACCAGCAGGACCGGTACGTCCGCGCCGGGGTCGCGCAGCACCAGGTCCGCGAACAGGGCGCGGCGGCCGGGCAGTCGGTGCTCCACCTCCGTGGAGAACGCCTCCAGGTGGCCGATGCCCGCCTTGGCGAGCAGTCCGGCAGTGGCCACCACGTCCAGGGCGTGCTGGGAGTACGCGGCAGCGCGCTTCTCCCGTACGGGGCGGGCCGCGGCGAGCTTCGCCCCGGCCGGCAGGAGCGTGGCGGCGTCCCGGCGGCCGGCCGGGGTCAGGCACCACAGCTTCCGCCCGTCCGGCAGGCGCAGCTCCACGCGGACCTTCCCCGCATCACGCAGGTCGCCCAGGGCGTCGCGGATGGAGCGGTCGCAGCGCTGGTGGGGCAGGACCAGTGACCACAGCTCCCTGGGGGTGGCCCGCTGGAACAGGCCGAGCGCCGCGAGCACGCCGCCCCGCACCGGGGCCGTCGATCCGCGCTTCCACTCCCCCTCCTTCTTCTCCGTGCTGCTCCGGTCTTCGACAGCGGCAGCATCACGGAGGCGAAGGAGAGGGGAGGGAGAGGAGTTGTCACCACCGCCCGACCCCCTTATCCCCGGCCTCTGGCCTGCGGTTTCGGCGGTTCCGGGGGTGGAGGGCGTGGAGGTGCGGGCGGAGGAGTGCGTGGGGGTGCCGGTGGAGGTGCCGGGCTGCTGGTTGTCCCGCCCGGACTGGGCCTGCGGCGGCCGGGCCGGGAGGTGGCCGTCGGCCTGACCGTCGCCGTCGGGGCCGGGCTGGGTGGGAGCGGTGGTGGACATCGGGTCGGCCTTCCGCGAGGAGCGCGGCCGGGGCGGGCGCGGTGGCCGGCCCCGGCACCCGGGCGGGCGCCCGGACGCGGCCGACCCTGCACCCCGCCCCCTTGTCCTCCGTCTGGCCCCGCGGGTTGTCCCACCCCTTGACCAGCACGTTGTCCCGCCCGATTCGTCCCGGTCAGGGGCCTTGTCCTCCCGGTTTGTCCGTGACCGGGATCACGGCCCCGGCGCCCGGTCAGAGGTCGTGGACGTGGGCCTGGAGGATGCTCCGGGCGGCGAGCTCCGGGGTGTCGTGCAGGGCGGCCTGCTGGGTCTTCGGGTCGCCGAGGAAGTAGCCCTCGTAGACCGCGACCCAGCCGTCGCCGCCGTCCAGGCCCCGCTCGACCCAGCCGACCGGGTAGCCCTCGCCGAGCACCACCATGACGTTCGGCTGCACCGTCCAGCCTGACAGCACCCAGGCGTAGCCGAAGACCGCGGGGTCGAGGGGGGAGGTGGACGTCCATGCTGCGGGGCAGGCCGCGCTGCAGCGGATCGCGCGGCACCCTCACCGTCCCGGCGGCGGGCTCGGCCACGCGCGGGCCGATCCACCCGTCGGTCCGGGGCGCCGGGCGGTCGGCGTCGGGGGTCCGCGCGGCGGTGGCCGGCGGCACCTGTCGGGCGCTGCGGAGCGCGTCCAGGGCCTCGCTCCAGTCGTGGTGGATGCGGGGCCGGCCGAGGTCGCCGATCAGCGGCTCCGTCCGGCCGTCGGCGAGGTGCAGCACCGCGATCCAGCCGCCCGGGCCCCACGGCCCGCCGCCGAGCAGCGCCGCCCAGCCGACCCGGACGCCGTGGTGGTGGAGCTGGTGAATGCCGGTGGCCTCCAGCGTCGACCAGGCCGAGGTGGTCCAGCCCGGGCCGAAGGTCAGCGAGAGGTCGTCGGTGCTGTCGGGCGGGCCGAAGCGGCGTACCGGATCGGAGGCGGCGCGCAGCACCGGGTCGGGCTGCAGGCCGGTGTCGTCGGGGTGCGGAACGGCAGCGGCAGCAGCGGGGGCCGGGCGGACCGGGGCGGGCGCCGGGGTTTCTCCCCGGGGCGCAGCGGGCGCGGTCTCGTCCCGTTCGGGGAAGGGCGCTGTTTCGCCCCGGGGGACAATGCCCGTCGAGGCGACGTCTTCGGCGCTGTGGGCGGCGCCTTGCCCGGTGGTCGTTTCGCCCCGGGGCGATTGGCCGTCGGGCCGGTGGTCCGGATCCGGGAGAGTGGCGGCGGGTGCGCCGGCCGGCGC
>NZ_JBHWUI010000273.1:0-6541 GCF_042737525.1 Kitasatospora sp. NPDC059973
GGCCGCGCTGGGGAGCGCGGCCGGCCGGCGGAGGTGGTCGACGGGGTGGATCAGCCCTGCGGGTGGTGGGCCGGGATCGGCGGGAGCTCGCCGGTGACCTCGTACTCGCTCAGCATCGTGATCCGGCGGGTGTGCCGGGCGTCGCCGCTGTACGGGGTGTTGAGGAAGACCTCGACGAAGCGGGTCGCCTCCTCCCGGGTGTGCATCCGGCCGCCGACGGAGATCACGTTGGCGTTGTTGTGCTCGCGGCCGAGCGAGGCGGTCTGCTCGCTCCAGGCCAGCGCCGCACGGACGCCCTTGACCTTGTTGGCGGCGATCGCCTCGCCGTTGCCCGAACCGCCGATCACGACGCCCAGCGCCTCCGGGTCCGCCGCGGTGCGCTCGGCGGCGCGCAGGCAGAACGGGGGGTAGTCGTCGGCCGCGTCGTAGATGTGCGGCCCGCAGTCGACCGGCTCGTGGCCGGCCTCCTTGAGCCACTCCACGAGGTGGTTCTTCAGTTCGTATCCGGCATGGTCCGAGCCCAGGTACACGCGCATGCCATGAGTGTGGCACGTGCGCGCACCCGGGCCGCGCAGGGGGCGGCCGAGCGGGCCCGCGGGGCGCCCGGCCCGGGAGCGGACCGGTCAGCGCCTGCCGAGCAGCTTCCAGGCGAGCGGCAGGACGCCGGCCGCGAGGACGGCCTTCAGCGCGTCGCCGACCAGGTACGGGTAGAGGCCGAGCTCGGCGGCGCGGGACAGCGGGACGCCCAGCGAGAAGGCGAGGTACGGCACGCCGACGGCGTAGATGGCGAGGGTGCCGAGCGCCATCGTGGCGGCGGTGTTCAGCGGGGTGCGGTCGGCGCCCCGGCGGGCCAGCGCGCCGGTGAGGGCGGCGGCCAGGACGAAGCCGATCATGTAGCCGAGGGTGGGGATCGACCAGCCGGAGGCGCCCTCGGCGAACCAGGGCAGGCCCGCCATGCCGGCCAGCAGGTAGAGGCCGAGCGAGGCGATCCCGCGGCGGGCGCCGAGCGCGGTGCCGACCAGCAGCGCGGCGAAGGTCTGGCCGGTGACCGGCACCGGGGAGCCGTGGACGGTCACCGAGAACTGGGCGGCCAGACCGGTGAGGGCGGCGCCGCCGGTCACCAGGACGAGGTCGCGGGCCTGGGCGCCGAACCGGCCGGACGCGGCGGGCAGCAGGTCGGCGAGGACGCCGCGGCTCAGTATCGACGTGGTGGCAGTCGGGGTGGTGGCAGTGGCCATCGGGGTTTCCTCCGCACGGGGACGGTCGGCGATCGGACGATCAGGTGAGTGAACACCTGTGAACCTACGTGGTGATCGCCGCCGGCACCGTCAGGGAACCGGACAAAGCCCCGGCGGCCGTGATTGTCGGATCCGTCCCCCTCGCGGCCACGGACCGTGAGCGATCCGGCCGAATACCGTCACGATCCGGTCCGTATCGTGAGCCCGGGCGCGTCATTCTTGGCATGGACAGCGGTGCCCCCGGATATTGGGCCATTCGCACCGCATTCCGAACAGTCTGGATTCCCACCTCATGGCCCGTACCTCCGCGCCCACGGCGCCCGGGACGACCTCCACCGCCGAAGCACCGGCCGGCGGGCAGCAGCTCTCGCACGGTCTGAAGCAGCGCCACCTCTCGATGATCGCGCTCGGCGGGGTCATCGGCGCCGGCCTCTTCGTCGGTTCCGGGGCGGGCATCGCGGCGGCCGGACCAGCCATCATCCTGGCGTTCACCCTCTCCGGCCTGCTGGTCATGCTGATCATGCGGATGCTCGGCGAGATGTCGGCGGCCCGCCCGGCCTCCGGCTCGTTCTCGGTGCACGCGGAGAAGGAGATCGGCCCGTGGGCCGGGATCACCGCCGGCTGGATGTACTGGGTGATGCTCTGCTGCGGCGTCGCGGCCGAGGCCACCGCCGCCGGCAAGATCGTCAACGGCTGGGTCCCCGGCGTCTCCGCCTGGGTCTGGGTCGGCCTCTTCATGGTCTTCTTCTGCGCCAGCAACCTCACCGCGGTGAAGAACTTCGGCGAGTTCGAGTTCTGGTTCGCCACCATCAAGGTCGCCGCGATCGTCGCCTTCCTGGTGATCGGCACGCTGGGCGTCACCGGGGTGCTCGGCCCCGGCGCTCCCGGCGCCACGAACCTCACCGGCCAGGGCGGCTTCCTGCCCACCGGCGTCAGCGGCCTGATCGTCGGCCTGCTCGCCTCGGTCTTCGCCTACGGAGGCCTGGAGACCGTCACCATCGCCGCCGCCGAGTCCGACGACCCCAAGCGCAACGTCGCCAACGCGGTGCGCACGGCGGTCTGGCGCATCGCGATCTTCTACATCGGCTCGATGGCCCTGGTCGTCACGCTGGTCTCCTGGAAGGACCCGTCGGTCGTCGAGAACGGCCCCTACGTGACCGTCCTGCAGCACCTGGGCGTGCCCGGCGCCGGCACCATCATGGAGGCCGTGGTGCTGATCGCCCTGCTCTCCGCGATGAACGCCAACATCTACGGCTCCTCCCGGATGGCGTACTCGCTGGTCTCCCGCGGCCAGGGCCCGAAGGCGCTGGCCAGGGTCAGCGGCGGGGTGCCGCGACTGGCCGTGGTCGCCTCCTGCCTGTTCGGCTTCGGCGCCGTGCTGGCCTCCAAGTTCTGGCCCGACACCGTCTTCACCTGGCTGATGAACACCACCGGCGTCGCCATCCTGGTGGTCTGGTTCTTCATCTGCGTCGTCCAGCTGCGGATGCGCCGCCGGCTGGAGCGCGAGACGCCCGAGCTGCTCACCGTCCGGATGTGGGGCTTCCCGTACCTGACCTGGGTGGCGATGGCCGCCGTGGTCGGCATCCTGGCGCTGATGACCACCACCGAGGGCAACCGGCAGCAGCTGTACGCGGCCGGCGTGCTCGTCGCGCTGCTGATCGGGGCCGGCCTGCTCAAGCAGCGCCGGGACGCCGCGGCCGCCCGCTAGGGCTTGTCCGACAGGTCCCGCCGCGCGCGCGAGGGCCCGGTACCGCTCCTCGGCGGTACCGGGCCCTCGCGCGTGGCGCCCGCCGGTGCGGGCGGGCCGTCCGCTACTCGAAGGACGGGCCCGCGGTACGGGTGCGCTTGATCTCGTAGAAGCCCGGGGTCGACGCGACCAGCAGGGTGCCGTCCCAGAGCCGGGCGGCGGCCTCGCCGCGCGGGGCCGGGGTGACCACCGGGCCGAAGAAGGCCACCCGCTCGCCGTCCGCGCCCTCGACCGCGATCACCGGGGTGCCGACGTCCTCGCCGACCAGGGTGATGCCCTCCTTGTGCGAGGCGCGCAGGGCCTCGTCGTACGCGTCCGTGTCGGCGGCGTCCGCCAGCCCGGCCGGCAGGCCCGCCGCGACCAGCGCCGCCTCGACGGTCTCGCGGGTCCGGGGCAGGCCCTGGTTGTGGAAGCGGGTGCCCAGCTCGGTGTAGAGCCGGCCGAGCACCTCGTCGCCGTGCTGCTGGGCGGCGGCGATGCAGACCCGGACCGGGCCCCAGGCGCTGTCCAGCAGCTCGCGGTAGTCCTGCGGGAGGTCACGGTGCTCGTTCAGCACGGACAGGCTCATCACGTGCCAGTTCACGTCCACCGGGCGCAGCTGCTGGACCTCGATCAGCCAGCGGGACGTCATCCAGGCCCACGGGCAGGCCGGGTCGAACCAGAAGTCGGCGGTCTTGCGCTCAGCGGCAGTCGTCACGGCTGTCGTCCTTCGGTGAGATGCGGGGCGGTCCCCGGCACGGGGCCCACCCGATCCCGAACGCCCGCGCGGCGCCGCTGATTCCGTACCGGCGCCCCGGTTTGTGCAATGGTACCGGCGCGGGCGGCGTGAAAGGATGCCCCGCAGCAGCACCACGACGCGCAGCACCCACCGCACCAGTTGAGACCGCACCACCGTGCGAGCCGGACAAAGGAGTACCGCCGTGCCGGGCAAGAACCTGAGCCGCGACGAAGCCCAGCAGCGGGCCAGCATCCTGGCCGTGGACAGCTACCAGGTCCGGCTGGACGTGACCTCGGCCCCCGACCCGGCGGCCGCCACCTTCCGCTCCACCACCACGATCGCCTTCCGGTGCGACGAGCCGGGCGCCTCGACCTTCCTCGACCTGCTGGCGAGCGCCGTCCGCGCCGTCACCCTGAACGGCCGCGCGCTCGACCCGGCCACCGCCTTCGACGGCGCCCGGGTGCACGTCGACGGCCTCGCCGCGGAGAACGTCCTGGTGGTGGACGCCGACTGCGCGTACAGCCGCACCGGCGAGGGCCTGCACCGCTTCACCGACCCGGTGGACGGCGAGACCTACCTCTACACCCACTACGAGCCGGCCGACGCCCGCCGGGTGTTCGCCACCTTCGAGCAGCCCGACCTGAAGGCGCCGTTCTCCTTCACCGTCACCGCGCCCGCCGCCTGGGACGTCCGGTCCAACGCCGTGCACGAGCAGGTGACCGACGACGGCGCCGCCCGCACCTGGCGGTTCGCGCCGACGCAGCCGATCTCCACCTACCTCACCGCCGTCGTGGCCGGCCCGTACCACATGGCCACCGACCACTACAGCCGCACGCTGGCCGACGGCACCGCCCTGGAGATCCCGCTCGCCGCGCTGTGCCGCAAGTCGCTCGCGCCCTACTTCGACTCCGACGAGATCCTCGGCGTCACCAAGCTCGGACTCGACTTCTTCCACGAGGAGTTCGACTACCCGTACCCCTTCGGCAAGTACGACCAGTCCTTCGTCCCCGAGTACAACATCGGCGCGATGGAGAACCCGGGCTGCGTCACCTTCCGCGAGGAGTTCATCTTCCGCTCGAAGGTCACCGACGCCGCCTACGAGGGCCGGGCCAACGTCATCCTGCACGAGATGGCGCACATGTGGTTCGGCGACCTGGTCACCATGCGCTGGTGGGACGACCTGTGGCTGAAGGAGTCCTTCGCCGACTTCATGGGCTCCTACGCGCTGATCGGCGCCCGCACCCGGTACTCCTCCGCCTGGATCACCTTCGCCAACCAGCGCAAGGCCTGGGCCTACCGCCAGGACCAGTTCCCGACCACGCACCCGATCACCGCGGACATCCGGGACCTGGAGGACGCCAAGCTCAACTTCGACGGCATCACCTACGCCAAGGGCGCCTCGGTGCTCAAGCAGCTGGTGGCGTACGTCGGTTCGGAGGCCTTCTTCGAGGGCGCCCGCCGCTACTTCAAGCGGCACGCCTTCGGCAACACCGAACTCGCCGACCTGCTGGACATCCTGGAGGAGACCAGCGGCCGCGACCTCAAGTCCTGGGCCGCCGCCTGGCTGCAGACCGCCGGCGTCAACTCGCTGACCCCTCAGCTCACCGTGGACGCCGAGGGCCGGATCACCGAGCTCGCCGTCCTCCAGGACGCCGGCAACGGCAGCACCCTGCGCCCGCACCGGATCGCCGTCGGCCTCTACGACCGGGACGCCGAGGGCGCGCTGGTGCGCACCGACCGGATCGAGCTGGACGTCACCGGCGCCCGCACCGTCGTCACCGAGGCCGCCGGCCGGCCCCGGCCCGCCCTGGTGCTGCTGAACGACGACGACCTGACCTACTGCAAGATCCGCTTCGACGCCGAGTCGCTGGAGACGCTGCGCAGCGGCCTCGGCGACCTCGACGACGACCTGGCCCGGGCGCTCGCCTGGTCCGCCGTGTGGAACCTGACCCGGGACGGCCTGATGCCGGCCCGCGACTACATCGCCCTGGTGCTGCGCTTCGCCGGGCGGGAGGCCAACATCGGCGTGCTGCAGTCGCTGCACCTCCAGGCCAAGGGCGCCGTCGACCTCTACGCCGACCCGGCCTGGCGCGGCGAGGGCGGCCGGCTGCTGGCCGACGGCGCGCTGCGCGAGCTGCGCGCCGCCGCCCCCGGCAGCGACCACCAGCTGGCCTGGGCCCGCTTCCTGGCGCAGACCGCGAACGGCTCCGAGCACCTGGGCCTGGTCCGCGGCCTACTGGCCGGCACCGCCCGGATCGACGGCCTGGACGTCGACCAGGAGCTGCGCTGGGCGCTCTGGCTGGCGCTGGCCGCGGCCGGCCAGGCCTCGGACGAGGAGCTGGCCGGGGAGCTGACGGCCGACAACACCGCGAGCGGCAAGCGCCAGTACACCCAGTGCCTGGCCGCCCGGCCGACCCCGGAGGCCAAGGCCGCCGCCTGGTCCGCCGTGATCGACTCGGAGGAGCTGCCCAACGCGCTGGTCGAGGCCAACATCGCCGGCTTCGCGCTGCCCGCGCACCGCGACCTGACCGCGCTCTACGCGGCGCCGTACTTCAAGCTGCTGGAGCGGATCTGGTCGGAGCGGACCATCGAGATCGCGATGCGGATCGTCGGCGGCTTCTTCCCGCACGCCCAGGTCGGTGAGGAGACGCTGGCCGAGGCGGACGCCTGGCTGGCCGGCCACCCGGAGGCGGCGCCGGCGCTGCGCCGGCTGGTGCTGGAGCGCCGGGACGACCTGGCCCGGGCCCTGCGGGCGCGGGCCTGCGACGGCGTCTGAGGCACGACGGTCCGTCCCCCGGGAGCCCCCCCCCCGCGGGCGCGCGGCGGGGGGTCCCCCCT
>NZ_JBHWUI010000274.1:0-6515 GCF_042737525.1 Kitasatospora sp. NPDC059973
GGCGGCGGGCGCTGGCGCGGCCGGTGCGGCGGGGGCGGGCGCGGCCGGAGCAGCAGCGGCGGGCGCGGGGGCGGCAACGGGGGTCGGCGTGGGGCCGACCTGGGTCGCGGCCTGGGTCACTGGGGTCACCTCGGTACCGGGCTTGTAGTCGGCGAAAAAGTCCCACCAGGCTCGGTCGACCGAGTTCGGGTCCTGGAGGTACTGCTGGTAGATCTCGTCGACGAGCCACTCATTGGGGCCGAAGCCAGTGGAGCTTGCCGAGCTGTTGGGGGTTTCTTGGGACTGTGGCGACACGGCGGCAACCGCCCTCTTCCGCTTCCTTTTGGGATGTTTGGACAGCGGGGATTAAGGCTACGCCCCTGACCAGTGATCGCGCAGTCCCCAGGGCTCAGGCGTCGCCCAGATCACAGTCCTGACCTGCAGGTTGGCTGAAAATGTGCGTTAGAAAGCCGCCTCGGATGGGAAGCGATCGCTTCCGATCAGCCGCTATATATGGATGAAACCGGACAAATCATAGTCCGGAGCCACCCGGATCGTCCGTCCACGTCTGTGTCGCTTCTGTGACATGCGGGCGACGTCCGATCGACGCGGGCGGGTGCCCGGGGCCGCCGAGCGGACCCCGGGCGGGCGCTACCGCGGGCCGGGCAGCCGGACCTCGATCCGGCAGCCGGGCGAGGCCTCCGCCACCTCGATCCGCCCGCCGTGCAGGTCCACCGCCCAGCGGGCGATGGCCAGCCCCAGCCCGGTGCCGCCGTCGGAGCCGGGCCCCTGGGCGGTGGCGGTGCCGCTGCGGCTGAACCGCTCGAAGACCCGGGTGCGGTCGGCCGCCGGGATGCCCGGCCCCTCGTCCTCGACCTCCAGCAGCAGCGCGCCGGGCTCGCCGCCGGGCCGGGCCCGGACCGTCACGGTGCCGCCGGGCGGGGAGTGCTTGCAGGCGTTGTCGACCAGGTTGGCGACCACCTGGTGGAGCCGCTCGGTGTCCGCCACGCCGGTCAGGCCGGCCGGGCTGACCTCCAGGGCCAGCCGGACGTCCCCGCGCCGGGAGAAGGCCCCGCCGGCCGTCGCGCCGTCCACGGTGACCCCGCGCAGCACGCCGTCCAGGAACTCGCGCACCTCGAAGGGGCGCGCGTCCAGGTCCACCACCCCGTCGTCGATCTTGGACAGGTCGAGCAGGTGGGTGACCAGCCGGCCGAGCCGTTCGGTCTGCTCCAGGGCGGCGCCCAGGGTCGCGGGATTGGGCTGGACCACGCCGTCGACGACGTTCTCCAGCACGGCGCGCAGCGCGGCGATGGGCGTGCGCAGCTCGTGGGAGACGTTGGCGACCAGCTCGCGGCGGTGCCGGTCGGCGGCCTCCAGGTCGGCCGCCATGTGGTTGAAGGTGGCCGCCAGCTCGCCGATCTCGTCCCGGGAGCTCACCTCGACCCGGCGGCTGTAGTCGCCGGAGGCCATCGCGCGGGCGGCGGCGGTCATGTCGCGCAGCGGGGCGGTCAGCCCGTGCGCGAGGAACTGCATGAAGAGCAGCGAAGCGATCATGGAGAAGACCATGATGATCCGGATCTGCGTCTCGGAGCGGATCGCCACCACGACCATGCCGGTGGCGAGGAAGACCGAGACGATCACCAGGAGGGCGAGCTTGCCCTTGATCGAGCGGACCGGGTCGAGCGGCCGGATGTCGGCCCACACCCGGTGGGCGGCGCGGGCGGCCAGCGTGGGCCGGGCGCCGTCGGCGTCGCCGTTGCGTTGCTGTGGAAAGGTCATTGCTCCCCTGTGATCCCCGCGGGTCCGCGCGGCGGTTCGGGACACGGGCCCCCCGGAGGCCCGGTGCCCGAGGCGCCGCTAGGAGAGCGGGGCCTCCAGCGCGTAGCCGACCCCGTGGACGGTGCGGATCCAGCTGGCGCCGATCTTCCGGCGCAGCGCCTTGACGTGGCTGTCCACGGTGCGGGTGCCGGACGCGTCCGTCCAGTCCCAGACCTCGGCCAGCAGTTGCTCGCGAGTGAGTACCGCCCGCGGCTGTGCGGCCAGGCAGGCGAGCAGGTCGAACTCGGTCGGCGTCAGGTGGACGTCGCCCGAGGCCAGCCGGACCCGGCGCTGCACGTGGTCGATCTCCAACTCGCCGAAGCGCAGCGAGCCGAGCGCCGGTGTGCGGGCCGCCTGCTGGGCACGCTCGACGCGGCGCAGCAGGACGTTGACCCGGGCCGCCAGCTCCCGCATGGAGAACGGCTTGGTCATGTAGTCGTCGGCGCCCACGCCGAGGCCGACCAGGAGGTCCGTCTCGTCGTCACGCGCGGTCAGCATCAGGACCGGTACCGGGCGTTGGGCCTGGATCCGGCGGCACACCTCGAGGCCGTCGAAGCCGGGCAGCATGATGTCGAGCACGACCAGGTCGGGCTGCCAGGTGTGGAACCCGTCGACCGCGCCCGGGCCGTCGTGGGCCACGGCGACCTTGAAGCCCTCCGCGCCCAGCCGGGCCGCGATCGACTCGGCGATCGTGGGCTCGTCCTCCACCACCAGCACTCTGCGCTGGCTGCTCACCGTGCCGCCGCTGTTCTGGTTGTCCTGCTGAATTTCTGTCACGGTCACGCCACCGCCCCCAGGGCTGCGGGCCGGCCACCTGTGGGGATGGCGAGGCTCCGCTCGTAGTCTTGTTCCGTCGTGGACTGTGCCGGGTCCGCCGTCCCGTAGCGCGTGCGGAGTCGGGGGACAGGTGTGGACTGCCCACCGCTCCCGCACACTGCGCAGCGTACGGACACCCGGTGCTTCCCGGCAGGTGGACCGGATGTTTCCGGCCCGTGGGCCGGCCGTCCGGCCGCCCGTCGGACCCACTCGGAAGTGGGCACGGGCCAGTACCTTACCCGCCGATTTTTCACTGCGTGACGGTACGTATGCACTCCAGTTGACGACAAGCCGCCGGTCAGCGCCGCTACTCGTGCGTAGACGGAGTGCAGGTCTGTACCAATCGTGGAGTCGCGCGCCACATGATGTTCACGGGGTATTCCCAGCTGGCTCCCAGGACCCCGAAGTACCGTGGTCACGACAAGTCGCACAGGTGGGATTTCCGGCGCGCGCCGGTACGTTGAGCACCGGACGGGGGCCGGAGGCTGCGGGTCTGGAGCGGAGGCGGCATGGCGGAGCTGCGGAGGAACGCTGTGGTGAGCGGGCCGCGTCCGGGGCCGCCGTACGGGATGCTCCGGTTCGGCCTGCGGACCGGCCTGGCCGTCTGGGTGCTCGCCCGGGTGCCGACGCCCCGGCGCAACCCCTTCGCGCTCGGCTACCTCGCCGTGGTCGTGGCCACCACCACCTTCGCCGGGCTGGCCGACCCGGACCTCGTGCTCCGGCTGCAGGAGGCCTCCAGTTCGGACGGGCACAACCTGGTCCACCACCCGCTGCGCGCCCTGCTGTTCAGCGGCTTCTGGGTGGCCGGGACGATCTGGATGCCCTACCTCTGGGCCTTCGCCTTCACCGTCGCGCCGCTGGAGCGCCGGGTGGGCGCCGTCCGGGCCGCGGCGGTCTTCGGGATCGGGCACGTCACGGCGACGGTGCTCTCCCAGTCGGTGGTGATCACCGCCGTGGCGACCGGCCGGATGGAGCCCCGCGCGCTGGACTGCCTGGACATCGGGGTCAGCTACGGCGTGCTGGTCAGTCTCGGTGCGCTGGCCGGGCTGCTGCCGCCGCGCGGGCGGCTGCTCGCGCTCGGCGGCGCCGCCGTCCTGGTCGCCGAGCAGATCGCCGGCGATCGGGACCTGGTGACCGGCGTCGGCCACCCGGTGGCGCTGCTGACCGGGGTCGCGCTCTGGCGCTGGCTGCGGAACGGGCCCGGCCCCCGGTGGCGGCGCCCGGAGGCGGCGGCCGTCGGCGCCACGGGTCCGGCGCAGGCCCAGGGGGCGACCGCCCTGCTGGACCGCGCGTAACTGCCGGGTGCTCCCGGGGGGCGGTGCGCGCCCCCGCGAGGCGTTTTTGACACCCCCTTCCCGAACTCCTCCTTGTTCGCTCCCGGCGAACAGGGCGGGGGGAACATTCCATCGCCGCGAAACCTTAGTCAGGTCAACTCAACTTCGCTGACTGGGGAGAGATCATGGCATCGACGTCCACTCCGCTCACCCTGCCCGTACTGCCGCTCGACGACGAGGTCGTGCTCCCGGGCATGGTCGTCCCGCTGGACCTCAAGGACACCGAGGTGCGTGCCGCGGTCGAGGCCGCGCGGGCCGCGGCCGCCGGCGCCACCAAGCCCCAGGTGCTGCTGGTGCCGCGGGTGGACGGCTCGTACGCGGCGGTCGGCACCCTCGCCACCGTCGAGCAGGTCGGGCGACTGGCCGACGGGGAGCCGGCCGCGCTGGTCCGCGCCGTGCGCCGGGTCCGGATCGGCGTCGGTACCACCGGGCCCGGCGCCGCGCTCTGGGTGGAGACCACGCCGTTCCGGGAGTCCTCGGAGGGCACGCCGGTGGCCGGCCGCGCCGCCGAGCTGGTCCGGGAGTACAAGGCGCTCTCCACCCAGTGGCTGCGCAAGCGCGGCGCCTGGCAGATCGTCGACCGGGTGGCCCAGATCGAGGGCGTCGGCGAGCTGGCCGACAACATCGGCTACGCGTCCTTCGTCACCGCGGAGCAGAAGCTCAAGGTGCTGCTGGAGGCCGACCAGGTGGCCCGCCTGGAGTACGCCCTCACCCTGCTGCGCGACCACCTCGCCGAGGAGGAGGTCAACGACACCATCCGCAAGGACGTCGAGGAGGGCGTGGCCAAGCAGCAGAAGGAGTTCCTGCTCCGCCGCCAGCTGGAGGCCGTCCGCAAGGAGCTGGCCGAGCTGAACGGCGACCCGGCCGACGAGGAGGGCGACTACCGCGCCCGGGTCGAGGCCGCCGACCTGCCCGGGAAGGTCCGCGAGGCCGCGCTCAAGGAGGTCGACAAGCTGGAGCGGGCGTCCGACCAGTCGCCCGAGGGCTCCTGGATCCGCACCTGGCTGGACACCGTCCTGGAGCTGCCCTGGAACGAGCGCACCGAGGACGCCTACGACATCGCCGGCGCCCGGGCCGTGCTGGACGCGGACCACTCCGGCCTCGGGGACGTCAAGGACCGGATCGTCGAGTACCTGGCCGTCCGCAAGCGCCGGGCCGACCAGGGGCTCGGCCTGGTCGGCGGCCGCCGCGGCGGTGCGGTGCTGGCCCTGGTCGGGCCGCCCGGCGTCGGCAAGACCTCGCTGGGCGAGTCGGTGGCCAGGGCGATGGGCCGCACCTTCGTCCGGGTGGCGCTCGGCGGCGTCCGGGACGAGGCGGAGATCCGCGGCCACCGGCGCACCTACGTCGGCGCGCTGCCCGGCCGCCTGGTGCGCGCCATCAAGGAGGCCGGTTCGATGAACCCGGTCGTCCTGCTCGACGAGATCGACAAGGTCGGCTCCGACTACCGGGGGGACCCGGCGGCCGCCCTGCTGGAGGTGCTGGACCCGGCGCAGAACCACACCTTCCGGGACCACTACCTGGAGGTCGAGCTGGACCTCTCGGACGTGGTCTTCCTCGCCACCGCCAACGTGCTGGAGGCCATCCCGGAGGCGCTGCTCGACCGGATGGAGCTGGTCCGGCTGGACGGCTACACCGAGGACGAGAAGGTCGTCATCGCCCGGGACCACCTGCTCCCGCGCCAGCTGGAGAAGGCCGGCCTGACGAGCGAGGAGGTCTCCGTCGAGGAGGAGGCGCTGCGCAAGCTCGCCGGGGAGTACACCCGCGAGGCCGGCGTCCGCACCCTCGAACGCTCGATCGCCCGGGTGCTGCGCAAGATCGCCGCGCAGTCCGAGCTGGGCGAGCGCGAGCTGCCCGCCGCGATCGGCGCGGGCGAGCTGCGCGCGCTGATCGGCCGCCCGCACCACGTCCCGGAGGCGGCCCAGGAGCCCGCCGAGCGGCGAACCGCCGTACCGGGTGTGGCGACCGGCCTGGCGGTGACGGGCGCCGGCGGCGACGTCCTGTACATCGAGGCCTCGCTGGCGGACGCCGAGACGGGCGGCACCGGGCTCACCCTCACCGGGCAGCTGGGCGACGTGATGAAGGAGTCCGCGCACATCGCGCTCTCCTACCTGCGCTCGCGCGGCGCCGAGCTGGAGCTGCCGGTCACCTCGCTGCGCGACCGGGGCGTGCACCTGCACGTCCCCGCCGGGGCCGTCCCCAAGGACGGGCCGAGCGCCGGCATCACCATGACCACCGCCCTGGCCTCGCTGCTCTCCGGCCGCCGGGTGCGCACGGACGTGGCGATGACGGGTGAGGTGTCGCTGACCGGGCGGGTGCTGCCGATCGGCGGGGTGAAGCAGAAGCTGCTCGCCGCCGACCGGGCCGGGGTCAGCACGGTGATCATCCCCAAGCGCAACGAGGCCGACCTGGACGACGTCCCGGCCGAGGTGCTGGAGCGGCTCACCGTCCACCCGGTGGCGGACGTGCGGGAGGTGCTGGAGCTGGCCCTGGAGCCGGCCGAGGTGCTGGTCGCCGCCTGACGGCGGGACGGGAACGGGCGGCGGCCCGGCGGAGCGCGCTGCTCCCGCC
>NZ_JBHWUI010000275.1:0-6434 GCF_042737525.1 Kitasatospora sp. NPDC059973
GGAACGGACACTTCCTTCGGACCGCCTTCCAGCGGGCCCTCCGGGCGCTTCGTTCTTTCGTGTTTCCAGCTTACCAGATGTTTTCCGCTCCGTTTTCCGGAGTTTCATTCATCCGACCCTTGCTGGGAAGGTCCGCTTTTCTGCGGCGACCTCCACATTAGCTTATTCCGGGACTGGCCCGAAATTCCCCGCTCCCACCGTTCGACGAAAACGCCGAGCGACCCAAGTTAATGGGCGACGAGTGAGAGTTGGACTTGCCGATTGCGATGGCCGCTCGGCTGACCCCCGGCTGCCTCTCGGCCCGCCGTGTGTCCGCCCGCTTCAGCGACTCGTCCAACACTAGGCCAGTCGGAGGAGGACGTCAAACACCGGAGGGCCGGATCTGTCCAGATCCGGCCCTCCATGCTCAAGACCGCAGGTCAGCGGTGGTGCTTTTTCAGCCGGCCGAACCCAACTCGACGGCGGCCAGGTTGCGCTTGCCACGCCGCAGGACGAGCCAGCGGCCGTGCAGCAGGTCGGCCTCGGCCGGCATCGCCTCCTCGTCCGTCACCTTGACGTTGTTGAGGTACGCGCCGCCCTCCTTGATCGTCCGGCGGGCGGCCGAGCGGCTCGGCGCCAGACCGACGGCGACCAACAGGTCGACCACCGGCTGGAGTTCGGCCACCTCGGCCCTCGGCACCTCGGCCAGCGCGGCGGCCAGGGTCGGCGCCTCCAGGTCGGCGAGGTCACCCTGGCCGAAGAGCGCCTTGGAGGCGGCGACCGCGCGGTCGTACTGCTCGGCGCCGTGCACCAGGGTGGTCAGTTCCTCGGCGAGTGCGCGCTGGGCGAGACGGGCGGCGGGGCGCTCGGTGGTCTCGCGCTCCAGCTCCTCGATCTCCTCCTTCGAGCGGAAGCTGAAGATCCGCAGGAAGGTGGAGACGTCCCGGTCGTCCGCGTTCAGCCAGAACTGGTAGAAGGCGTACGGGGTGGTGAGCTCGGGGTCGAGCCAGACCGTGCCCGACTCCGTCTTCCCGAACTTGGTGCCGTCCGCCTTGACGATCAGCGGAGTGGCCAGCGCGTGCACGGACTTGGCCTCGGCCTTGCGGATGAGGTCCGTGCCGGCGGTCAGGTTGCCCCACTGGTCGCTGCCACCGGTCTGCAGCGTGCAGCCGTAGCGGCGGTTCAGCTCCAGGTAGTCCATGCCCTGGAGGATCTGGTAGCTGAACTCGGTGTAGCTGATGCCCGCGTCGGAGTTGAGCCGTCGCGAGACGGCCTCCTTGGCGATCATGTTGTTCACGCGGAAGTACTTGCCCACGTCGCGCAGCAGGCCGATGGCCGACATCCCGGAGGTCCAGTCCAGGTTGTTGACCATGCGCGCCGCGTACGGGCCCTCGAAATCGAGGAAGCGCGAGATCTGGCCACGCAGCCGGTCGACCCAGCCGGCCACCGTCTCGGGGTCGTTCAGGACGCGCTCGGCGGTCGGCTTGGGGTCACCGATCAGGCCGGTGGCGCCGCCGACCAGGCCCAGCGGGAGGTTCCCCGCCTGCTGGATGCGGCGCATGGTCAGGATCTGCACCAGGTTCCCGAGGTGCAGGCTGGGGGCCGTCGGGTCGAAGCCGCAATAGAACGTGACCGGGCCGTCCGCGAACGCCTTGCGCAGTGCGTCCTCGTCGGTGGACAGGGCGATCAGCCCACGCCACCGCAGCTCGTCGACGATGTCCGTCACGGTCACGCTTCTCCTTGGATCGGGCGTCCGCCCGGTACGGACCCGGTTCGGTCGGGCCCCGGTACGGAACGGCTCCAGCGTGGTAGAGCCTACGCGGTCCCGGCCATCGGGTTTTCGCCGAGGCGTCCGACCGGGCGGCTGTCCGCAGCGCTCCCGCGGGCCGCGCGGACTCCCGGCGGAACGCTCCCCCTCCCCTGCCCCACCCCTCACCTCCACCGGAAATTCCGTTGTTCGTCGGCCCGGGGCCCCTTCAGAGTGGTCCCACCGCCGTGCGGCGGCAGTGACGTGTGTGGAGACGGTCGTGCCGCCGTGGCACGCCCGGGGAAAGGGTGTGCCGAGGTGCGCAACACGCTGGTTCTGAACGCGAGCTACGAGCCCCTGACGACGGTGTCGCTCCAGCGCGCCGTGGTCCTGGTGCTCCAGGACAAGGCCGTGGTCGAGCAGGCCCATCCGCTGCGGAGCATCCGCGGTACGGGCGTCTCCGTCCCGGTGCCCCGGGTGATCAGACTGCAACGCTACGTGCGGGTGCCGTTCCGACAACAGGCTCCGTGGTCCCGCCGCGGTGTCCTCGTCCGGGACCAGCACCTGTGCGCCTACTGCGGGCGCCGGGCCACCACCGTGGACCACCTGCAGCCCCGCTCCCGCGGCGGGGCCGACAGCTGGCTGAACACGGTGGCCGCCTGCGCCGAGGACAACCAGCTCAAGGCCGACCGGACGCCGGAGCAGGCGGGGATGAAGCTGCTGCGCAAGCCGTTCGTCCCGACCCCGCAGGCCACCCTGATGATGGCGCTCGGCCTGCGCGGCTCGGACCTTCGGGACCTGGCGGACTGGCTGCCTGCCCCGGTGGCCGCCTCCGCCGCGTAGCCGCCCCGGCCGTGAAGGGCTGAGCCCCGGCCGTGAAGGGCTGGGCCCCGGACGGCCGGGGCTCAGCCCTTGGCCTGGTACCCGGCCGCTATCCCGAAGTTGGCCGAGTGCTCGGGCACCGCGACGACCCGGCCACCGCCGATCAGGACGCGGCCGGAGACCAGCAGCGAGCCGGTGCCCTGCGGGAAGTTGCCGCCGACCGTCTCCTGGCCGCCGGCGAGCGCGAAGCGGCTGAGGTGGGCGGGCTGTTCGAGGCGTTCGTCGGCGGCGAGCACCAGCGCGCCGCCGTCCACACCGACGGCCCGGGCGACGCCCTTCTCGGCGGCGGCCGCCTTCCAGCGCTGCTTGCCGCTGTCCAGGTCGTACCCGACGACGGAGATCGCACCGCCGCCGTTCGCCGGGGCCAGCGTGGTGACCATCGTCCGGTCCTGGAAGAAGACACCGGGGGTGGCCGAAAACGTACCGTGGGCGGCGTCCAGCCTTCCCTCGCCGGCGGCGACCGGTATTTCGGCGGCCGGGTCGCCGGCCGGGCCCCAGGCGAACACCTTGTCGTCCTCCGGCCTGGCCCCCGTGGTCAGCACCACGGAGGGCTCGGCGGAGAGCACTGTGACCGTCTTCGGCTGGTTGTTGAGGCCGCGCCACCAGCTCACCTTGCCGTCGGCGGTGTTCAGCGAGACGGCCTGGTCGACGGGCGTGGAGTCGGCGCAGGAGCTCGCCACCATGACGGTCTTGCCGGTGACTCCACCGGAGAGGGTGCAGAACTTGCCCTGCCCGGTGTACTGCCAGACGTCCGCGCCGTCGGCCGACTCCCAGGCGACCACGTGGTCGTCGCCGACCGCGATCACCTTGTCCTCGGTGACGCCGACCCGCGCGGTGTAGCCGCCCTTCGCATCGGAGAGCGGCTTGCTCCACGCCGTCCGACCGGTCTTGCTGTCGACGGCGGCCACCACCGTGCACGGGCTCTTCGGGTCCGGCCGGCTCCGGAAGAGCACGGCGCCCAGACCGGCCTGGTTGACGCCCGCCGAGAGCCCGCAGGGAGCGGCCCCGGCCACCGGGGGCTGAACCGACCAGGTCGGCTTGCCGGCCGCCAGGTCGTAGGCGTGGACGCCGGTGGCGTCGGCCCGCACCACCGCGTCGGCCAGCAGCCAGCTGCCGACCAGCGTGTCGTCGGTGCCCGGCTGGAGTGCGGCGGCGGGCTGGGCCGACCAGGCCTTGGCGTGGGCGATGGTGAAGCCCGGTTCTCCCCCGGCGGCGGCCGTGCCGCCGCCCTGCGCACCGACCGTCACGGCCGCCGCCACCAGGACGCCGAGCGCCGCCACCCCGGCGCCGGTCCGGACCATCAGGGCCCGCCGGCCGGGGGCGTGGTCGGCGGAGACCACCGCGTCGGCCGCGGCCCGGGCCTTGGACCCGAAGCCGGCGGACGGCTTCCCGGCCCCCCGCACGTCCGCGTCCGCGCGCACGTCCACCGCGGCGCCACGGCGCCGCCCGGTCGACCGGGGGCCACCACCGGCGGGCTTCGACGCGACGACGGCGGCCGGGGCGGGCTCGGGCTCGTCAACCGGCCCGGGCTCGCCGACCGGCTCGGGCTCGGGCTGGGGCTCGGGCTGGGGCCGCACATAGCCGTCGGTGGAGTACGCGGCACCCGGCGGGGCGTACAGCTCCTCACCGGTCGGCTGCTGCGGGACGGCGTACGGGGCGTACTGCTGCTGCCCGTAGTCGCCGTACGGGTAGGACGGCTGGTGCTGCCCGCCCTGGCCGTACCCGGTCTGGGGGTACTCCGCGTATCCGGCCTGCGGATAGCCCGTCTGCGGATAGCCGGCCCCCGGGTAGCCGGTCTCCGGGTAGCCCGTCTGCGGGTACGCGGTCTGCGGGTAGCCGCCCTGCCCGTGGCCGTGCGGCAGGTGGCCGTCGGCCGGGTGGCCGGTACCGCCGTCGTACCCGTGGCCGCCCTGCCACTGCTGCTGGTCCGGGTACGCCGTCTGCCAGTCCTGCTGCGGGTACCACGGCTGCTGTGCGGCGTCTCCGAGGGGATCCTGCGCCATCCGTTCCGTCCCTCCCGACCGCCGGCGATGCGGCAGTCAGCATCTCACGCCGCCCGGAGCGCCTCCTTCCGGCCTCGACGGGGCCGGAAGGAGGCCCCCTGAGGCACCACGAGGCCGGTGCGGCACGGGTGCGGGCAGGTGCGGGACAGGCCCGGGAGGCGTCAGGCGGACTCGGCCCGCAGGGCGGCGTCGATGCGGCCGGCCAGGGTGACGTCCAGCGAGGTGAGGCCACCCGCGCTGTGGGTGGAGAGCGCGAAGTGCAGCGTCCGCCAGCGGATGTCGATGTCCGGGTGGTGGTCCAGCGCCTCCGCCTGCTCCGCGACCGCGACGACCACCCGGATCGCCGCCGGGAAGTCCGCCGCGTCGGCGGTGCGGACGATGCTGTCGCCGTCCCGGCTCCACTCCGGCAGATCGGCCAGGGCGGCCGTGATCTCGTCCTCCGTCAGACGCGCTCTGCTGCTCATCGAACCGCTCCCGGGTGTCGGGGGTGACTGGTGAAGGGTCAGGCCCTCCGGCGCGGACGGGGCACCAGTTCGCCGCCGCAGTTGGGGCAGGTGGCGGCCATGGCCTCGGCACAGTCCGGACAGAAGGTGCACTCGTAGGAGCATAGGGACGCCGGGCCGTCCGCCGTCAGCGACACCGCGCAACGTTCGCAGGTGTCCCGCATCTCCAGGGCCATGGCGTCCTCCACATCGAATTCCGGGAACACGTCGAACAAGTCAGACAGCTCGGACAGGTCGAGAAGCACCGCGGCGACCGGCGGACCGTCAGCTGACGAGCAGCTTGGTGACGGCCACCAGGCCGACCACCACGATCACCCCGCGCAGCGCCGGCGGCGGCAGCTTGCGCCCGACCTTGGCACCGAGCAGGCCACCGCAGAGCGAGCCGACGGCGATCAGCCCGGCGGCGGCCCAGTTGATGGTCGAGGTGAAGAGGAAGAACACCGCGGCGACGCCGTTGACGATCATCGCCAGCGCGTTCTTCACCCCGTTGATCCGCTGCAGGTCCTCCTGGAGCAGCATGCCCATCAGGGCCAGCAGCAGGACGCCCTGCGCGGCACCGAAGTAGCCGCCGTAGATGCCGGTCAGGAAGACGCCGGCGAGCAGCGCCAGGCCGCCGTCGGGGTCGCCGCCGGGCCGGCGCCGGGCGGCGACCGCCTTGGCCACCCGGGGCTGGATCACCACCAGGACGAGGGCCAGCAGGATCAGCACCGGCACGATGGTGTCGAAGGCGCTGCTCGGCAGCTCGATCAGCAGCACGGCGCCGACCAGGCCGCCGAGGAGGGCGGCGATGCCGAGGCGGACCAGCCGGCGGCCCTGGTCGGCCAGTTCCCGCCGGTAGCCGATCACACCACTGAGCGAGCCGGGCACCAGGCCGAAGGCGTTGGAGACGTTGGCGGTGACCGGCGGGATGCCGACGGCGAGCAGCACCGGGAAGGTGATCAGGGTCCCGGAGCCGACGATCACATTGATCATCCCCGCGCCGACACCCGCCACCAGGACGGCGATCGCCTCCCAGAGCGTCATGGGCCACCTCTCGTCTCGGACCTGTCCGAGGCGATCATGCCGGACGGCGGGGTGCCGCTACCAGGGTCCGCCCACGATTCGGGACGTACACCACACGCCCGTTCACCGGAGCCGACGGACGCACGACGGGCGCACGACGGAGGCCGGGCGGGCGCACCACGAATACCGGGCGGAGGCGGAGCAGGCCGAGGGCCCGCCACCCGTGGCGGTTTCTAAGGGTCGTTGCAACACGTGGTCGGTTGTTCAGGCCGCGAGCAGTTTATGCAGGCGCTCGGCTGGGGTTTCCCAGCCGAGCGT
>NZ_JBHWUI010000276.1:0-6315 GCF_042737525.1 Kitasatospora sp. NPDC059973
GCCCTCCGGGCGCTTCGTTCTTTCGTGTTTCCAGCTTACCAGATGTTTTCCGCTCCGTTTCCGGCGCTTCGTTCATCCAACTCGCTGGTGTCTTCTCGGGCTTGACGCCCTGTCCGACGTTTCAAACTCTAGCCGATCCCCGCCCCGAAAGGCGAATCCGGCCGCAATCCATATAAACAGGCATGACGAATAAGGCATGAGCGACACCGTCAATATGACAGCGCACAGCCCAGACCGAGCCGAAATGGTGTTTCCAGGGATTGGCCGCCTCGGGACCGTCCGCGTTGATACGTGTCCGGTGCTCCCAGCCAGGCAGCTCGAAGAACACTAGACCTGTCAGGGGGTCGAGTCAAGCGCCGCTCCCAGCTCCGGGAGGGCGGGCAGGGTCTCCTCGGCCGGCAGCTGGAAGGCCAGGATGGCGACGTCGTCGTCGTGGTCCGAACTGACGCCCATGGCCCGGAGCAGCCGGGCGCAGATCACCTCGGGAGCGCCGGCGGCCCCGGCGAGCGTCCGGGCGAGCAGGTCGAGGCCCTGGTCGATGTCCTCGTCCCGGCGCTCCACCAGACCGTCCGTATAGAGGACGCCAGTGGTGCCGGGGAGCAGCCGCAGGGTGTGGGAGAGGTGGACGCCGCCGCCGGTGCCCAGGGGCGGGCCGTTCTGCTCCTCGCTGCGCAGGATAGTGCCGTCGGGGCAGCGGAGCAGCATCGGCAGGTGTCCCGCGGAGGCGTAGGTGAGGGCGTGGCGCTCTGGGTCCCAGACCGCGTAGGTGCAGGTGGCGATCTGGTTGGCGTCGATCTCCATCGCGAGGCCGTCGAGCAGGCGCATCACCTCGTGCGGCGGCAGGTCGAGCCGGGCGTAGGCGCGGACGGCGGTGCGGAGCTGGCCCATCACGGCGGCGGCTCGCAGGCCGCGCCCCATCACGTCGCCGATGACCAGCGCGGTGCGGCCGCCGTCGATGGCGATGACGTCGTACCAGTCACCGCCGACCGCGGCCTCGGCGCCACCGGGCTGGTAGGTGGCGGCGACCCGGAGGTCGGCGGGCTGGTCGAGCTTCTGGGGGAGCAGGCTCCGCTGGAGGGTGACGGCGGCCTCGCGCTGGCGGCGTTCGGCCTCGCGCAGCCGGGTGGCGGCGAGCACCTGGTCGGTGACCTCGGCGGCGAAGATGAGGACGCCGGCGGGCAGTGCGTCCCTCGGCTCCTCGCCCTCCGCCACCTCGGTCCGGCCCTCGGCCCTGTTCTCGCGCCGGCCGTCCACCCTGCTCTCGGTCCGGCTCTCGTGCCGGCTGAGCGGGACGCAGGAGACGTTGTAGTAGCGGTTGCCGGTGAGCCCGAGGATGCAGCGGGCCTTGACGCTGCGCGGGCTGCCGCCGCGGATGACCTGGTCCATCAGCGGCAGGACGCCCATGGTGCCGAGCTCGGGCAGTGCCTCGCAGGCGGGCAGGCCGGTGGGCCGGTCGCCGAAGAGTTCGCGGTAGGCGCGGTTGGCGTAGCCGAGCTGGTGCAGCGGGCCGTAGGTGACGGCGACCGGGGCGGGGATGCGGTTCAGCACCTCGCGCAGGTCCTGGGGCCGCTGCGGGTCGAGCACCTCGGTGGGGCTGACGAGGCTGGTGGGGTCGCGGGGGCTGGGGACGACCACGCCGTCGCCGGACGGCGTGCCCTGGTCGGTGCCGCGCCCGGCGGGCGGGGCGGTCCGCCACGGGGCTCCGGTGAGCCGGGCGCTCCAGCGCATGAGGTTCAAACGACGGCCGCTTCCTCGTTTACCAGGCATATCATCACTTTTTGTGTGCGGACTGCCACACCGGGTAATGACTCGGTCGGGCCGATCCTGTCAGGCGGAGGCCCGATTCCGGAAGTCGCGCGCGCTGGGCGCGGCCGTCTTGTCGGTCACAGCCGGCCGCCGGCGCCGCCCTCAGGTCGGCCGGTCGTCGGCGCCGCCCTTGCCGAAGCCGGCCTCGAACTCCGAACGCGGGTGCTCCACCGTCCCGAGCGAGACCACCTCCCGGGAGAACAGCCCGCCGAGCACCCAGTCCATCAGCACCCGCACCCGCCGGTCCGCGCTCGGCAGCCGGCGCAGGTGCCGGGCCCGGTGCAGCCACCAGGCGCGACGGCCGGTGAGCCGGCCGCCCCGGCCGGTGTGGGCGACCGCGCGGCCCAGGCCCAGCGAGGTCGAGCAGGCCGCGCGGTCCGGCCGGTACTCGACGATGCCCTCGGCGCGCGGGCCGCCCTCCAGGGCGACGAGCACGTTGGCGGCGAGCAGCTCGGCCTGGGCGAAGGCGTGCTGGGCGTTGGGCGCGCAGGGCGCCCCGTCGGCGTGCGGGTCGGGAACGGCGGCGCAGTCCCCGGCGGCCCAGACACCGGGCAGCGCCCGCCCGTCCGGGCCGACCGCCTGGAGGGTGGCCAGACAGCGGATCCGGCCGGCGGTGTCCAGCGGCAGGTCGGTGTCGCGCAGCAGCGGGGACGGGCGCACCCCGGCCGTCCAGACCAGGGTCCGGGCGGCGAACCGGCTGCCGTCGGAGAGCGCCATCACCCGGTCGGCGGCCGACTCCAGCCTGGTGCCCAGGCGGACGTCGACGCTGCGCTCGCGCAGTTCGGCCAGGGTGTGCGCGGCCAGCTCGGGCGACTCCTCGGCGAGGATCCGGTCGGTGGCCTCGACCAGGACCCAGCGCAGGTCCCCGGGGCTGATGTTGTGGTAGCCGCGGACGGCGGTGCGCGCCATGTCCTCCAGTTCGGCGAGCGCGCCGACGCCGGCGTAGCCCGCGCCGACGAAGACGAAGGTGAGCGCGGCCTGGCGCAGGGCCGGGTCACGGGTCGCGGAGGCCAGGTCGAGCTGTTCCAGGACGTGGTTGCGCAGGCTCACCGCCTCGCCGACGGTGGAGAACCCCAGCCCGTGCTCGGCCAGCCCGGGCACCGGCGCCGTCCGGGAGACCGAGCCGGGGGCCACCACCAGGACGTCGTAGTCGAGCTCGACCGGGGCCGGCGGTTCCCCGCGGGCGGCGGCGTCGGCCCAGGCGCGGCGGGTGCCGTGCGCGATCCGGGTGATCCGGGCGGTGAGCACCCGGCAGTCCGGCAGGGCCCGCCGCAGCGGGACGACCACGTGGCGGGGGTCGATCGAGCCGGCCGCGACCTCGGCGAGCAAGGGGTGGTACGTCAAGTAGGACTGCGGTTCGACCACGGTGATCTCCGCCTCGCCCCGGCGCAGCCGTTCGCGCAGGCCGCGCTGGAGGTGCAGCGCGGTGGACATCCCGGCGCAGCCGCCGCCGACGATCAGAATTCTGATGGCGAACCTCCTGCCGATGCGACCTGTCCCCGGCCCTCGGCCGGGGGTGCCCCCCACCACGCCCTCAATGAAGGACCGTCGGAGGGCCTCTTGTCCACAGTCCGTGCCGGGTCGGTTGGGGCGGGAGTTGCCCCGTGGTGCCAGATGTGCTGCCTGGGTGAGTTTCTGACGCACTTTCGGCTTCGAACGGCCGTGAACTATGGTCGGATTGTGCATCGGGGCGGCCATCGCCATGACAACTGGCGGCGACGCACCGTGGAGCGGCCATTACGGCCAGTTCCAGTGTTGGCGCGTAAACCCGACTGCGGGACGGTGTTCCGGGGAAGGGTAGTTCCCGGACGAGGCCCCGTGGGGTGCCGACGCGCCGGGCCGGATGTGCGGTCCCGGCCCGGTGGCACCGGTCGGAGCGGAGTCCGCATGGCCTTGCGTGCGCGGTCGCCGTGCGCGTGCGGTCTGGCGTCACCCGGACGCGGCTTGCGTCACAACCGACTACGAGCGATGGGTCATCGGGTCATTTCTGACAGGCGGAGCTGCACCGGGGGGTGCAGGGGCGGGCGACGGCAGGGTCCGGGATCGGGCACCTGCGGGGGAGAGTTGGGATGATGGAGCAGGAGCGACTGTTGGGCCGGGCGGCGGTACCGCGCGTCGGCCAGGGCGTGGTGCCGGAGCAACGCAGCCCCGCGGACCTGCCACCGCAGGCCGCGGTGGCGTACGCGGCGGTCCACTACCCGGCCGAACCGCCGCAGGGCGGTGGCGGACCGGTGTCCGGTGCCCGGCTGCGGGTGGACGCCCGGCGGAACCTGGAGAGCGTGCTGCGTGCGGCCCGCGAGGTGTTCGGCGAGTTCGGCTACGGCGCGCCGATGGAGGAGGTCGCGCGCCGGGCCGGGGTCGGGGTGGGCACGGTGTACCGGCGCTTCCCGAGCAAGGAGGTGCTGGTCCAGCGGATCGCCGCCGAGGAGGTGGCGTGGCTGACCGCGCAGGCGCGGGAGTCGCTGTACGGCGGCGGCGGTGCCTGGGAGTCGCTGGCCGGCTACCTGGCGCGGGCGGTGGGTACGGGGGCCGGGCGGCTGCTGCCGCCGGAGGCCTTCCGGTACGCGGAGGAGCTGGGCAGGGTGCCCGAGCAGCGCTCGGGGGACCCGGCCGGCGCGGGCGCCCTGCTCGGCAACCGGTTCGAGCCGCGGCACGGCGGGCTGCCGGAGGGCGGCGGAGAACCCGCGGCCGACGCGGACCCGCGGCAGTTGCTGCAACTGCTCGCCGCCCTGGTGGCGCGCGCGGGCGCCGCCGGGGAGCTGCGGCCGGGGGTGACGGTCGCGGACGTGGTGCTGGTGCTGACCGCCTCGGTTCCGGTGCACGCCTCGCGCGGCGTACCGGGGGCGGACCCGTACACGGCGCCCGTGTCGGCCGCGTTCGGCGGCGCGTTCCCGGCGGCGGGCGGTCAGCAGACGGACGGTCAACCCGTCGAAGGACCGGCCGACCGGCTGCTGCGGATCCTGCTGGACGGGCTCCGGGCGCGCTGATCCCACCGCTCTGGTGGCCGCGGGCCCCGGAGGGCAAGGGAGTTGAGGATCAACCCGGCGTGAGCCGCTCGGGCGCGCGCCGGGGGCGGCCGCCGCCGCGCCGGTGCACCGGACGGGGCGAACACATCCTCGACGGCCCCTCGGAAGAGTGGGTCGCGGCGGTCCGGCTACCGCCCAACTCTGCGCTATGCCATCCTTTGCCCGTGGTTGGAGCCAATGTCCCGATGCGCGCCGTTCGCGCGCCCTCGGCGCCGTACAGCGGGGAACCGTGCGCTCACGCACTCCCGTGCGCTCTGCCGCACTACGGGGGCTGTCGTGGAATCTGGGGTCCGTTGTGAGCGCCGAGGAACAGAACGACTACGGCTACGGCCTCGACTTCGGCCGCTCCGGCCCGGGCGGACCGAACGGCGGGACGGGTGGCGCGGACGGGGGCCCCGGCAGGGCCGGGCACGGGCCGGGGCAGCCGCCCGGCGCGGTGCCGAGCGCGTCGGGGCAGGTGCCTGACCAGGCCGGGATGCCCAGCCGCGAGACCCTCTCCGCCTCCGACGCGTACCCGCAGACCCGCGTCCCCGGCCAGGCACCGGCCGGCCGCGGCGGCGTGGCCCCGGAGGCCTTCGTCGACGACGGCTCCCGCGCCCGGCCGACCGTACCGGCCCCCGCCGACCCGGTCGACGGCGAGCGCCCGGCCTCCGACGCCGAGTTGACCGCCCGGGTGCGGGCCGGCGACGACGCCGCGTACGAGGAGATCTACCGCCGGCACGCCGACTCGGTGCGCCGCTACGCGCGGACCTGCTGCCGGGACAGCTTCACCGCCGAGGACCTGGCCGGCGAGGTGTTCGCCCGCACGCTGCAGGCGCTGCGGGCGGGCAAGGGCCCGGAGTTCGCCGTCCGCGCCTATCTGCTGACCGCCGTCCGCAACGTCGCCGCGGCCTGGACCCGCAGTGAGCGGCGCGAGCAACTCGTCGACGACTTCAGCACGTTCGCGCAGACGTCGGCCGCCACCGTCGACCTGGACCTGGCCGACCCGGGGGCCGACGCCTGGGCGATGGCGCTGGCCGACCAGCGCATGGTGATGCAGGCCTACGCCGAACTGCCCGAGGACGACCGGATGGTGCTCTGGCACACCGAGGTCGAACGGGAGTCCCCCAAGACCGTCGCGGTGATGCTCGGCAAGACCGCCAACGCCACCGCCGTCCAGGCGCACCGGGCCCGCGACCGGCTGGCCGCGGCCTTCCTCCAGGCCCATGTCTCGGGCAGCCAGGCCCGGGCCTGCGAGGCGTACGCCAACCGGCTCGGCGCCTACGCGCGCGGCTCGCTGCGCAAGCGGGCGTCCGCGGAGGTCGGCCGGCACCTGCGGGAGTGCGACCGGTGCACGGCCGCCTGCCTGGAGCTGTCCGAGATCAACCACAGCCTGCGGGCGCTGCTGCCCGGCGGCGTCCTGGTCTGGGTGGGGGTGGGCGGCTTCAGCGCCGCCGCTGCCGCCGTGGGCGGTGCGGCGGCGGTCGGCGGCGCGGCCGCGGGA
>NZ_JBHWUI010000277.1:0-6312 GCF_042737525.1 Kitasatospora sp. NPDC059973
CTACTGCCCGCGGGCCAGCAGCACGGCGCCGCGCAGCGAGGAGAGCCCGCCCAGCCGGGCCGGGGCGACCGGCAGCGGGGCCAGGCCCGGCCGGGCGAGCGCGGCGAGGTGCTCGGCCGTGCGGTCGGCGAGTTCGGGGATCCCGGCCGCGAAGCCGCCGCCGAGCACGGCGAGCCGGGGGTGGAGCAGCTCCGCCACGCCCACGGCGGCGGCGGCCAGGGCGCGGCCGGTCCGGTCGAGTGCCGTGACGGCCCAGGACTGCCCGGCCCGCAGCCCCGCCCGCAGCTCGTCGAAGGTGACGGGCGCGCCGCGCAGCCGCTCGGCGCGGGCCAGGGTGGCGGGCCCGGAGGCGGTCGCCTGGAGGCACCCCCGGCGGCCGCAGACGCAGACCGGGCCGTCCAGTTCGACGACCAGGTGGCCGAGTTCGAAGGAGCCGTGCGCCGGGCCCGGGCAGAGCCGGCCGCCGAGCACGAGGCCGCCGCCGATGCCGGTGCCGACGCCCAGGTAGAGGAGGTCGGCGCAGGCCGCCGCCTCGGCCTCGGCGAGGGCCGCGAGGTCCCCGTCGTCCGCCCAGACGACGGCCGCCCCGGGGAACAGCGCCCGCAGCGCCGGGCCCAGGGGCAGACCGGTCCACTCCGGCCGGCTGGGCCAGGCGGTGACCCGCTCGTCCGGGCCGACGGTGGCGGGCATCGCGACACCGACGGCCCGGAAGGGCGCGCCCGACCGGGCCGTCAGCGTGCCGACGTGCTCGGCGAGCCGGGCCAGGTCGTGGTCGGCGCCGCGGCCCGGGCCCCAGGCGAAGGAGGTCTCCTCGGCCCGGCCCGTCGCCGACTCCGCCCGCAGGGCGACCTTGGTGCCGCCGACGTCGATGCCGAGGTAGCGCGGCGCCTCCTCGGCGTCCGTCGCGCCGCCGGGCCCCGGTGCCGGTCCGTTCTCGCCGGTCCGCATGGTGTGCCGCCTCCGCGCGGTCGGGTCAGCGCCCGCTGAGGGCCGGGCAGAGGGCGAGCAGCTCGACCGGGCGGCGCAGCACCACGTCGGGGCCGGCCGCGAGCAGCTCGGCCTCGTCCGGACCGGCCCAGAGGGCGGCGGCGGAGGCGACCCCGGCGCCGCGGGCGCTGGCCAGGTCGGTCGGCGCGTCACCGATCATGATGGCCTGGTCGGCGGGTACGTCCAGCAGTTCCAGCGCGCGCAGCACGATGTCGGGGGCTGGCTTGGGCCGGGCCACCTCGTCGGAGCCGATCACGTGGGCGAAGTACGGGAGCAGGCCCAGGCCGTCGAGCAGGGAGCGGGCCCGGTCGCCGGCCTTGCCGGTGGCCACGGCCATCCGCAGGCCCCGGTCACGGAGCTCCTGGAGCAGTTCGGGGATGCCGTCGAAGACCTGCACCTGGTGCGCGAGCCGGTAGCTCTCGCGGACGAAGGGCGCCTCCATCTCCAGCGGCAGGCCCATGATCCGCATGATGTCGGGGAAGTAGCGGCCCTGGTGGCGCTGGTACTCCTCGAAGGGCGCCGGGCCGTCGCCGACGATCTCGGCGTAGGCGATGGAGAACGCCTGGCCCATCACGGCGAAACTGTCGACGATGACCCCGTCCAGGTCGAAGACGACCGCCTGCCGGGGGTTCGCTGCTCTGTCCGTGGTCGTGGCGGACCCGGGTGCCGATGTGGCGGTCATGAGGTCCTCACCTCCTCGTGGGCGGCTGCGGGACGGGCGGATCGCGCCCGGCCGGCAACGCGGGCCGACTCGTAGAAACTCTCGATGAGCTGGACCGTGCCACGCGCCTGCGCGATGGCCCGGCCGCGATGGGCGGGGTCGGCCAGCAGTGCCCCGAGGCCGTCCAGTTGGCGCCGGTACTCGGCCCCGATCGGCTCCGCCGGCACGGCGATCCGACGGGTGGTGCCCTCCCGGGTCAGGGTCAGGACCGGCTCGGGCTGCCGGTTGGGGCTGAAGCCGAAGGTGCAGCGCAGTTCCGCGCTGCCGGCGCTGCCCTCGACCACGATCCGGGAGACGTCAAGGGCCTCGTGGGAGGCCCAACTGGCCCGCAGCGAGACGGAGATGCCGTCCTCGCGGACCAGGAAGCCGCGGGCGGTGTCCTCCACGTCGCCGGTGAGCGCGTCGGTGGGCCGGTCCTGGCGCCAGGCGGCGGACCAGGCGCCGACGTTGACGAAGTCGTCGGAGGTCGCGCCGACCACCTGGGCGAACTCGGCCGGCCCGACCAGGGCGGCCAGCGCGTCCAGCAGGTGCCAGCCGAGGTCGACCAGCACCCCGCCGCCGGCCGTGCTGCGCCGGGTGAACCAGCCGCCGGCCTTCGGGACGCCGCGGGCCCGCACCCACGACAGGTCGACGTGCCGCACCCGCCCCAGGTCGGGGACGAGCGCGGCCAGTTCGCGGACGTCGGCGCGGTGCCGGGCGGCGCTGCCGGCCAGCAGCACGCCGCCGTCGAGCTCGGCCCGCGCCAGGTCGTCCGCCTCGGCGGAGGTCAGGCAGACCGGCTTCTCCAGGAAGACCGCGAGGCCGCGCCGCAGCAGCGCCGCGGCCACCTCGGCGTGCAGGTGGTTGGGCACGGCGACGACGGCGACGTCGACGTCCTCGGGGTGGAGGGCGTCCACCGCCGCGTGGGCGGGGATGCCCGTCGCCTCGCCGACCGCCGCCCGCAGCGCCGGGTCGGGGTCGACGACGGCGACCACGTCGAAGTCCTCGTGCGTCCTGAGCCGCGAGAGCCAGAGCTCCCGGCCGGCCCAGCCGAGCCCGACGACGGCGGCGCGATGCCTCACAGGGCTGCCACTGCGTCGGCGACGATCGCGGCGGTGGCGTGCAGGGCCTCCTCGGAGGCGAGCAGGACGCGGTGGTGCAGCCAGACGCAGTCCCGGCTGATGGCCTCGGTGTTGGGGCAGCGCTCGGCGACCGCCTCCGGGGTCTCGTCGGGGGCGGCGGTCTCCCAGAACGCGTCGGTGCGGTAGATCGCGCGGAACGCGGCGAAGGCCGGCAGGCCGGCGTCGACCAGGCGGTCGACGAGCTCGTTGCGGCCCTCCTCGGAGATGCCGGGGATCCGGAACATCGCCATGTAGTGCGAGTTGCGGTCGGCCCGCGGGTCGCTGCCCTGGGGGACGACGCCGTCGATCGCGCCGAGCAGGCCGGACAGCAGGTTCCAGCGCTCCTCGCGCAGGTCGGTCTGGGCGTCGAGGCGGCGCAGCTGGGCGCGGAGCACGGACGCCGAGAACTCGTTGAGCCGCATGTTGGTGCCGGCGATCTGGTGGAAGTACCGGCGGTCGGTGCGCGGCCGGCCGCAGCTGTGCCGCAGGAACGCGGCCTCGTACAGCTCCGACTCGGGGAACAGCAGGGCGCCGCCCTCGCCGGCGGTCATCAGCTTGCCGTTCTGGAAGCTGAAGGCGGCCACCGAGCCGAGCTCGCCGACCCGCTTGCCCTGCCAGCGCGCGCCGTGCGCGTGCGCGGCGTCCTGGAGCAGCGGGACGCCGGTGGACTCGGAGAGCTTGCCGAGGGCGTCCATGTCCGCGATGAGCCCGGCCATGTGCACGGGCATGATCACCCGGGTGCGCGGGGTGATCGCGGCGGCCACGGCCGCCACGTCGATGTTGTAGGTCACGGGGTCGACGTCGACGGGGACGGCGACCGCGCCGAGCCGCTGGGCGGCCTGGGAGGAGGAGATGAAGGTGAAGCCCGGCACGATGACCTCGGTGCCCGGGCCAGCGCCCAGACACTGCAGCGCCAGCTCCAGCGCGTGCGTGCCGTTGGTGACCGCCAGGGCGTGCGGTGCGCCGTGGTGGTCGGCGAACTCGCGCTCGAAGGAGTTCACCTCGTCCCCGCCCATGCGCCACCACTGGCCCTGCTCCAGAGCGCGTATCAGGCCGCTCCGCTCGTCGTCGTCGTACTGCGGCCAGGAGGGGAATTCCGGTGCCGGTCGCGCGTTCATGTCTCTCCAAATCTCCGCTACGAACTGGTCTCCGCTTTTGGACGGCCTGGCGGGATTGAGCGGGCGGGGCGCGTGGCCGACGGAAGAGCGGAACAATGGCCCCTGGGATTTCACGCAAGGTATTGCGGCCTCACAGTAGGCGCCGCCCTCGGCGGCCCGCATCCCTCGTTCTGGTAGTCGTCGGCCCCGACCTGCCGATCACCCGTCAGCGCAGCCCGAAGAATGCGCGGTACTCGTCCACCTGACCGTTCAGCATGTGGATTCCGTGGTGGACGTCGAACCCCAGGGCGGCCGCCAGCCGCAGCAGCGGCGTCTCCCTCGGTTGCATGATGATGTCCGCCACCACGGCGCCGGGCGCGAGGGCGTCCGGCCGGAACGGCAGCGGGTCGCCCGGGCGCAGGCCCAGCGGGCTGGCGTTCACCGCGATGTCGCTGTCGTGCAGGGGTGGTGCGGCCGAGGCCCGGACCCGGCCGGGCCAGTGCTCGGCCAGCCGTGCGACGAGCGCGGCCAGCCGGGGCCCGTCCGGGTCGGTGACGGCGAGCCGCTCGGCGCCCGCGGCGAGCACGGCGGCCGCGATGGCGCTGCCCGCCCCGCCGGCGCCGGCCAGCGCGACCCGGCGGCCGCGGACGTCGTGGCCGGCCCGCGCCAGGCCCGCGACGAAGCCGGAGCCGTCGAAGTTCTCGGCGAGCCAGCCGCCGTCGGGTTCGCGGCGCAGCACGTTGGCGGTGCCGGTGATCTCCACGGTGCGGCTGCGCCGGTCGGCGAGGCCGGCGGCGGCGGCCTTGTGCGGCACGGTGACGAACAGGCCGTCCAGGTTGCCGATGTGCTGCAGGCCGCGGACCACCGTGGCCAGGTCCCCCGGCCGGGCGTGCACCGGGACGAGCACCGCGTCGATGCCGAGCCGGGCGAACAGCGGGTTCAGCAGCCCGGGTGACTGCACCTGGGCGACCGGGTCGCCGAGGACGGCGTACAGCCGGGTGGCCCCGCCGATCGGCGGGCCGGGCGGGACGGCGGGCTGCGGGACGTCGGTCATCGTGGCCTCCCGGGGCGGGGTGCGACGCCCTGTGCGACCGCTTCCGCGAACATCTCCGCGACGGTGAAGGCGAGTTCCATCGACTGCTCGGCGTTCAGGCGCGGATCGCAGGCGGTCCGGTAGTTGCGGGGCAGCTCGTGCTCGGCGATCCCCCGGGCGCCGCCGAGGCACTCGGTGACGTCCTCGCCGGTCGCCTCCAGGTGGAGGCCGCCGGGGTGGGTGCCGAGCGCGCGGTGGACGTCGAGGAAGCCGGCGATCTCCTCGACGACGTGGTCGTAGTGGCGGGTCTTGTACCCGTTGTCCGCGGTGCGGGAGTTGCCGTGCATCGGGTCGCACTGCCAGACCACCTGGTGGCCGGAGGCGGTGACCTTCTCGACGATCGGCGGGAGCACCTCGCGGACCCGCGCGTGCCCCATCCGGCTGATCAGCGTCAGCCGCCCGGGGGTGCCGTGCGGGTCGAGCCGGCGCACGTACTCGACCGCCTGCTCGGGGGTGGTGCCCGGGCCGATCTTCACGCCGATCGGGTTGGCCAGCAGCTCCGCGAAGGCGATGTGCGCGTCCTCGGGCCCGCGGGTGCGCTCGCCGATCCAGAGGAAGTGCGCCAGTCCGCTGGAGTACAGCGGCTCCGGCCCGTCGTCCGTCACCCGGAGCAGGGCGCTCTCGTAGTCCAGCAGCAGGGCCTCGTGGCTGACGTAGACCTCGCTCCCGGGCGCCGTCCCGCCGCCGGCTCCCGGGCCGGCCGGGAGGCCCAGGCCGCGGCCGATCTCCTCGGCCGCCGGCGCGTACCGGTGGCCCCCCGGCGCGTCGCGGACGAAGCGGAGGTTCTCGGCGTGCAGCGCGTGCGGGTCGCCCAGGCCGTCCCGGCGGAGCCGGCGGGCGATGTCCACCGTCCGCGAGGCCTCGGCGTGGGCCAGGAGCATCCGCTCCGGGTCCGGGGTGCGGGCGGCGGGCGTGGGTTCGACGCCGTTGACGATGTCGCCCCGGTAGACCGGCAGGCCGTGGGCGTCGACCTGGTGGGAGCGCGGCTTGGCGTACTGGCCGGCGGCCCGGGCGACCGGCACCACCAGCAGTCCGGTGGTGCGGGCGAGCACCAGGGCCATCCGCTGCAGCAGGCCGAGGTTGGCGCGCAGGTGCGGCTCGGTGTTGTCGGCGAAGGTCTCCGCGCAGTCGCCGCTCTGGAGCAGGAAGGCCTCGCCCCGGGCGACGGCCGCCAGCCGCTCGGCGAGCCGGGCGGTCTCGGCGGGCGTGACGATCGGGGCGGCGGCGCGCAGCCGGGCGACGACCTCCTGCGCGCGGGCCCGGTCCGGCCAGCCGGGCTGCTGCGCGGCGGGCCTGGCCAGCGCGGCAGCGAGG
>NZ_JBHWUI010000278.1:0-6281 GCF_042737525.1 Kitasatospora sp. NPDC059973
GCGCTCCCCCGGAGCGCCCGCGCCCTTCGTATGCGCCCACATCTGCGGGTGCTCCCCCGGAGCACCGCCTGACCGGATCGGGCTGTCGTGCACCAGGAACTGGGACGAGCTCCTCACCACCGTCCGGCCCGGCGGCTTCCAGCAGAGCGACCTCGACCACGCCGCCGTCACCATCCCGACCATCAAGGACCCGAAGGGCGTCGTCGAGCAGAGCCCGCTGACCCAGGGCCGCTCGTACGAGGGCCAGCTCGGCAGCCGACCGGTCACCTTCAACGCGCAGTAGCCGGCGCCCTCCACCGCGCCGCCGCGGCGGGACGGGGACCCGGCGCGGTGGCGGCAGGGGGTAAACGACTGGTTCCGGGACGCACCGTTCCGCGATCATGGAGCGAACACCCCTACCGACGAGGAGGCCCACCCCATGGCCGCGCCCGCCGACCCCACGGTCCTCCACCCGCTGCCCGAGCACCCGAGGGTGGTGCTGCTCAAACCGCTGGTGAAGTCCCCGCTGATCGAGGTCGGGGAGTACTCGTACTACGACGACCCGGACGACCCGACCGCCTTCGAGACGCGCAACGTGCTGTACCACTACGGGCCGGAGAAGCTGGTGATCGGCAAGTTCTGCGCGCTGGGCACGGGCGTGCGCTTCCTCATGAACGGCGCGAACCACCGGATGGACGGCCCGTCCACCTTCCCCTTCCCCACCATGGGCGGCTCCTGGGCGGACCACTTCGACCTGCTCACCGGGCTGCCGAACCGGGGCGACACCGTGGTCGGCAACGACGTCTGGTTCGGCCACGGCGCCACGGTGATGCCCGGCGTGCGGATCGGCCACGGCGCGATCGTCGCCGCCGGCGCCGTGGTCACCGGCGACGTCCCCGACTACGGCGTCGTCGGCGGCAACCCGGCCCGGCTCATCCGCACCCGCTACGGCGCCGAGGACGTCGCCCGCCTGCTGGCGGTGGCCTGGTGGGACTGGCCCCCGGCGCACATCACCGGGCACGTGCGGACGATCATGGCGGGCGGCATCGCCGATCTGGAGGCCGCCGCGCCGCCCGGCGGTTCGTGGTCCGGAACCGGACGCTAGTCCACGGCCCGGCGGGCGACCAGGTTCCCGATCGCCGCGTAGACGATCGCCGGGATGCCGTAGTCGAGCAGGATCTGGACGGTCTGGCTGGAGACGGTGAAGAGCCCGCGCGACCAGGCGGCGAGCCAGTCGGCCGCGGAGTGGAACCAGCCGACGACGGTGTTTCCCTGATTGGCGCTGAGCAGATCCAGGATGATCCAGACGACGAGAATGCCTGCGACGATGTGGGCCGCTGCTCTGATGGCCGAATTCATTCCTCTCATGGCCACCGCTTAGCCCGTGGCGGCTGCGGCAAACCGGTCGAGGCCTAGTCAATTCCCTTGACCCTCAACGCCGTTGTCCTGACGAAGGTGCGTCCGGGGCCCGGGGTGGACCGTCCGGGCCAGCCGCCGCCCCAGCACCAGGTAGCCGAGCAGCGCGCCGAGGGTGTTGAGGATGACGTCGTCGATGTCGAAGGCCCGCCCGGTGATGAGCGCGCCCTGGACCAGTTCGACCAGCACCATGACCGCCGCCGTCCTGATCAGCACCCGGAACAGGCCGCGGGCCCTCGGCCACAGCACCGGGAGCAGCAGCCCGAACGGCACCCCGAGCAGCACGTTCCCGCCCACCTGCCGCAGCGCGTCCAGCGTGACGGCGTGCAGCAGGTAGTGCCGCAGCGAGTCGCCGGGGCGCAGGTTGCTGTGCACCCGGCCCACGGCCCCGGGCGCGGGCACCAGCGTGATGCGGGCCAGGAGGACGGCGAAGCCGACCATCGCGAGGAAGGCGGCGAGGAGGATGAGCCACCGGCCGACCGCCGAGGCCCAGGACCGCCGCTCGGGCGCCCGCTCCTGCGCACCGTCCGACTCGCCGATCGGCGGTTCCCCGTGGTCGGGCGGCGCCGGACGGTCGCGGCGTCGCAGCCGTGCCGCCAGGGCCCACCGGGCACCGCCCCGGGGCCCGTCCCCGGCTTCCGTGTCGATCAGCTCTTTCCTCACGACTCCCCCGCCCGCTCAGGTGGTACGCGACCGCCCGCCTACCCGCGCCGCGCCACCTCATGCCGCGCGTCCTCCTGCCGCACGCGGGGCCGCCGGATCGGTGGCCGCCCCGGCGACCGCACCACGGGTGCGATGCTTGAGTTCGCCCGGTGGTGTGCACGGTCCGCGGAAAGCGGGGCAGGTTCCTGGGGAACGGTCGGAGCGGTCGGTTCGAGCGAAAGGTGGCCGGGGTGGACGGCGGAAGCGTGTTCTGGTGGGTGGCCGGCGGGATCGTCGCGGTCACCGTGGTGGTGGCGGTCGTCCTGGTGGTCAAACTGGTCCGGGCCCGGAGACTGCTGGGCTCGGCCGGCATCCCGATGTCGAAGAAGGTGCTCTTCTGGGCGTCCATCGCCTATCTGATCAGCCCGGTGGACCTGCTGCCCGACCCGATCCTGCTGGATGACATCGGCTTCCTGCTCGTGGCCCTGCGCTCGTTGAACAAGGCCGGGCTCCGGGCGGGTGTCGGCCCCGCGGTCCGGAGCGCGGCCGGTTACGCGGCCGCGCGGCCGAGGCAGCGGCCGGAGGGGCCGGCGTAGCACCCGGGCGGAACCGGTCGGGCGGGCACTCAGCCCGCGCGGGGCCTCAGCAGGTCCTGGACGAGGGCGTCCACCAGGGCGGCGGAGACGCGCGACCCCGTCAGGGCGCAGTAGACGACCGGGCCGACGAGGCCGTCGACGACGGCGTCAGGGCCGAGTCCGGGCGAGAACGCGCCCGCGTCGATCCCGCGGACGACCAGGTCGCGCTCCTGACCGCGGCGAGGGCCGAGGTAGCGCTCCTGGAGGCGCTCGGCCGTCCCGGGATCATGCTGCGCCTGGGCGAGCAGCGCGAGCAGGACCCGGCCGGCCGGGTCGACGGCGAGGAACTCCGCGAACCGGGCCAGGTAGGCGCGGACGGTCTCCGCCGTGGGCGACTCCTCGGTCGGGACGGGGAGCTGCTTCTCGGTGTCCTCGATGAGCGTGTCGAGCAGGATCTCGACCTTGGAGGGCCACCAGCGGTAGATCGTCTGCTTGGCGACCCCGGCGCGGCGCGCGATCGCCTCGATGGTGAGCGCGCCGAACCCGTGCTCGACCAGCAGGTCGTCCGCGGCGTGGAGCACGGCCTGACGTGCGGTCTCGTCGCGCCGGTTGCCGGAGTGGGGTCTGCGGGGCGCGGAGCTCGTGGCGGGCATGCGGGACACAGTACCGGGACCGGCCCGAATCCTGTTGTCTAGACGCAACGCCTCGTCTAGGTTGAGTCTCCCAACCATCAGGGAGCGCATGTGTCCGCCACACCCACCGCGTCCGCCCGCCGAGCCCTCGTCGTCGGAGCCTCCCGGGGCCTGGGGCTCGTCCTCGCCGACGAACTCGCCCGACGCGACTGGCAGGTGATCGCCACCACCCGCCGGGACAGCGCCGGACTGCGGGCGATCGCCGACGCCCGGCACGGCCGGCTGCGGATCGAGTCGCTGGAGATGACCAGCCCGCGAGAGCTGTCCGCCCTGCGCGAGCGGCTGGACGGCCGCCGGCTCGACCTGCTCTTCGTCAACGCCGCGATCAACCTGAGCAACCTGCCGATCGACGAGGTCCCGACCCACGAGTTCACCGAGGTGATGATCACCAACGCGCTGAGCCCCCTGCGCGCCCTCGCCGCCCTCCACGACCTCGTCGTACCCGGGGGCACGGTCGCCGTCATGTCCTCCGACCAGGGCAGCATCACCCGGAACACCGAGGAGGGCTACGAGCTCTACAAGGCCAGCAAGGCCGCCCTGAACCAGCTGATGCGCAGCTACGCCATCCGCCAGGCCGGCGACGGCCGGACCAAGCTGCTCATCGACCCCGGCCACAACCGGACGGAACTCGGCGGCTTCGACGCGCCGCTCGACCCCCGGGAGAGCATCCCCGCCGTCGTCGACGTCCTCGAAGCCCAGGCCGGCACCCCCGGCCTCCAGTTCCTGGACCTCCACGGCGAAGCCGTCCCCTGGTAGCCCCCGGCGGCCACCCCGTCCCGCCCGGCGAGGGCCGCCGCGCGGGCCGGGAGGGTGGCGGGTCAGTGGAGGACGTCGAGGATCTGCTTCTGGAGGCCGTTGGAGTAGACCTCGTGCTCGACGAGCCGCAGCTTCTGGGCGTCCTTGTCCGTGGTGCTGAACAGGCGCTTGCCGGCGCCGAGCAGCAGCGGGTAGACGAGCAGGTGGTAGCGGTCGATCAGGCCGGCGTCGGAGAGGCCGTGGCTCAGGGTGGCGCTGCCGTGGACGATGATCGGGCCGCCCTCGGTCTCCTTGAGCGCGGCGACCTCGTCCAGCGAGCGCAGGATGCTGGTCTCGCCCCAGTTCGTGACCAGCTCGTCCTCGGTGAGCGTGGTCGAGACGACGTACTTCGGCATCGTCCGGTAGCGGGCGAACTCCGCCATGTCCGGCCAGACGGGGCTGAAGGCCGCGTAGCTGGTGCGGCCCAGCAGGACGGCGGTGGACTCCTCCTGCTCGCGCCCCTTGATCTCGAAGGCCTCGGGGAGGAACTCGACGTCCTTGAAGGTCCATCCGGAGTTGCGGTAGCCGGGCTCGCCGCCCGGGGCCTCGACGACTCCGTCGAGGGAGACGAACGCGGTGCTGATGAGAGTGCGCATGGTGGTCCTCGGTGTCGTTCTCGGGTGTGGTCGGGATATCCGGGCGGCGGTCAGCCGAGCACTCGTACGAGCCACCGCTGCCAGGCGTCCTCGGCTCCGTCGGTGTCCGCTCCGAATAGGTGGTGGAACATCAACGCCGTTCCGGCGCCGTGGTGGAAGGTGTAGAGGCCGTCCGCCGTGCGCAGCCCGAAGCGTTCGTCGTCGGCCCAGACCACCTCGCCGTCCAGCGGCGGCAGGCCGGCCGGCTCGGCCCGCGCCCGGGCGCCGACGGTCACCGGGACGGGCAGCGACAGCGCGCCGGCGAGGGCCGCCCGGACGTCCTGCGCCGTCCGCCGGCCGGTCGGCGCCGCGGCGAACACCGGGACGGCCGTGCGGGCGGCGAAGTGGGTCAGGTACTGCACCAGCGTGCCCAGGTGGAAGGGCCAGCCGCGGCGCAGCGCGTCGTACTCGTCCTGCCAGTCGTCGCCGAGGAGGCCGCTGTGGACGACGCGCAGGACGGTGCCGGCGCCGTCGCGGCCTTCGATGAGGTACTCGAAGGCCATGAAGCGGCCGTCCTCGCCGGGTGACGTGCGGGTGGCCAGCCGCTTGCCAGGTTCGTAGGCGGTGACCAGGGCCTCCTCGCGGTGGCCGCCGGTCTCCATGGCCGCCGTGCCGCCCTCGCGCGGTTCCACCTCGTTGCGGCCCATGAACCAGGAGTCGATCCCCGGGCCGGTGGCGATCGCCTCCCAGACCTGTTCGGGGCTCGCCGGCAGCGTGGTCTCCAGCTCGATCTCGAACGGGTGCGTCATCGTGGGTTCTCCTCTGCCGCTTCGGAGTTCGTCGCCGGGTGCGCCCCGGTGGCGCGCGGCGGCCCGGCCGGGTCGGGGATCTGGTGCAGCCCGACGACCACCCGGTGGGTCCTGCCGTCCGGCACGCTCTCGTCGTGGTAGCGGCCGACGAGGGCGGCCACGGTCCGGGACAGCTCCTCGGCGAAGGCCGCCCGGTCGGCCGCCGAGGCGAACCGCACCTCCGCGTCGATGCCGAAGGAGGCGACCCGCCGGCCGGCCCGGGAGGCGCCGGTCAGCAGTTGCCCGACCTCCTGGACCAGCCGTGACCCCAGGGCCAGCAGCCAACGGGCCGAGAGCTGGTCGGGCGAGCGGGCCGGGTCCGGGCGCACGGCGGCCAGGGCGAGCGGGGAGATCACGTAGGAGGCGGCGGTGGCGCGGTACACCCGTTCGGTGACGTTGCCCTTACGCCGTTCCTCGGCGAGTTCGACGAGCCCGTGACGCTCCAGCTCCTTCAGGTGGTAGTTGACCTTCTGCCGGGGCAGCCCGAGGCGGCCGGCCAGCATGGTGGCCGAGCCGGGCTCGGCCAGGGCGGCGAGGATCCGGGACCGGATCGGGTCCAGGGACGCCTCGGCCGCGGCGGGTTCTTCGATCACAGCGACGTCCAGCACCCCTCCAGAATGCTTCCGACAGGATTCTTTGTCAAGACAAGAGAATTTGTCGGTGAGCGGGCCGCGAGCAAGGTCCCGGGGCCCTCGTGACCGCCGGGGGCCGGACACGCGACCGCCGTCCCGCCCCCGCCGGGGCGCGGGCGGGCCGGCG
>NZ_JBHWUI010000279.1:0-6271 GCF_042737525.1 Kitasatospora sp. NPDC059973
GAGTGGGAAGTCGGACCGGCCGACTTCCCACTCCGCCACCACTCCCCGTGGTCCGCGTCGCGGCGCCCCCTGCGAGGCACCGCACCGCGGTTCTCCCGAGCTCACCCGCCGAGCAGCCGCGCCTTCGCGGTCGCGAACTCCTCGGGGGTGAGCAGGCCCTGCCGGGCCAGCCGGCCCAGGTCGAAGAGCATGTCCGCGATCTGCGGCCCGACCGCCGGCTCGTTCACCGGCTCGTTCACCGGTCCGGCGGCCTCGGCCCCCGGCCCGCCCGGCGGCCGGCCGGCCGCGGCGCCCAGCACCGGTCCGCGCACCAGCGGCGCGCCCACCGGCCGCTGCACCCGCACCGGCCGGATCGGCCCCGGGGAACGGATCACGGCGTCCTCACTTCCCGGCAGCGCGGTGCGCCTCGGCGGCGCGGACGGCCTCGTCGATGTGCTCGGGCGGGATCCGGACGCCCGAGGCGATCCGCCCGCCGACGGCGCTCAGGGCCTCGGCGGCCTCCCGCGCCCAGACGTGCTCGATCAGCACCAGCAGCGCCACCGTGCCCGGCACGAGCAGTTCGGCCGCCTCCTGGGCGTCCTCCGGCCCGATCAGCGGCAGGTCGGCGTGCCCGTCCGGGACGATGCCGCACAGGTCCTCGTAGTCGGCGAGTTCGCCGTACGTCGCCTCCCCGTCCACGTGCCGGGTGACCACCAGCGAGTCGACCACCCGGATGTCGCCCCCGGTGCGCAGCTTGCCGAGCACGGTGGCCGCCTCGACGGTGATGGTCTGCCGGGGGAACGCCAGGACGAGCAGTTCGGCCGGACCCATGGGACTCCCTTCCGTGAGCAAATCACCCATATCGGGATCAAAGCACATGAATACCGAAAATCACCGACGCGCCGCCGACATGCCCGGACACGCCCGGCGGACGCCTTAGACAGGAGTCCCGTCCCCCTTCACCCTGGGAGAAACCGTGACCATCGCCATCGCCAAGCTCTCCGACCCGACCGTCCGGGCCGCCGTCGCCGCGATCAACGCCAACGACCGCGCGGCCTTCACGGCCCTGCTCACCGAGGACGCCACGATGTCCGACGACGGCGCCGACCGTGACCTGGCGGACTGGATCGACCGTGAGATCTTCACCAGCCGCGGCCACATGGACGTCCAGTCCGAGTCGGACGGCGGCCGCGCGCTGATCGCCAACTACAGCAACGAGACCTGGGGCGAGATGCGCACCGCCTGGCGCTTCGTCGTCGACGGCAACCGGATCAGCCGCTTCGAGACCGGCCAGGCCTGACGCCGCTCAGGACAGCCCGAGGCAGCCGCGCACCGCGTGGATCAGCCGGCGGGAGCGGACGTCTCCCGTCACCCCGGGCTGCATGCCGTTGGTGACGTAGCCGAACCCGAGGCCGAGCTCCGGGTCGGCGAAGCCGAGCGAGCCGCCCCGGCCCGGGTGGCCGAAGCTCGCCGGCGAGGCCATCAGCGCGGTCGGGCCGTGCCGGAAGAAGCCGAGGCCGAACGTCGAGTTGACGATCAGTACCCGGTCCGGCCCGCTGACCACCGGCCCGGCCGCGCGGGCCAGCACCTCCGGCCCCAGCAACGGTGCCGGCACCGTGCCCGGCGCCCCGCCCTCCCGGTCGGCCGCGCCGACGAGCGCGCCGTAGAACCGGGCCAGCGCCCGCGCGGTGCCGATCCCGCCCGCCCCGGGGATCTCGGCGGCCTGCACCGCCGGGTCGTTGAGGTCCACCCCGGGCCGCACCGAGGCGAACGCCCGGGCGGTCAGCGAGGCCGGGTCCTGGTAGGCGTCCCGGACCACCTGCTTGGGGCGCAGCCGCAGCCCGCTCGGGCCGGTCCTGGCGGCCTCCGGGGCGGGCAGGTCGACCAGCCGGCCGACCCGCGGCGCGGCGCCGGCCGGCAGCCCGATCCACAGGTCGAGGCCGAGCGGCCGGGCGATCTCCTCGGCGAAGTACTGGCCGACCGTGCGCCCGCTGACCCGGCGGACCACCTCGCCGACCAGCCAGCCGAAGGTGTACGGGTGGTAGCCGTGCGCGGTGCCGGGCTCCCAGGCCGGCGCCTGCGCGGCCACGGCCGCCACCGCCCGCTCCCAGGTGAGCACGTCCTCCAGCCGCAGCGGCACGTCCAGCGCCGGCACCCCGGCCTGGTGCGAGAGCAGCCAGCGCACCGGCACCCCGCCCTTGCCCGCCGCGCCGAACTCCGGCCAGTACGAGACCACCGGCGCGTCCAGGTCGAGCTGCCCGCGCTCGGCGAGCAGCAGCGCCGTGGTCGCGGTCAGGCCCTTGGTGACCGAGCGCAGCACCTGCGCGGTGTCCGCCGTCCACGGCACGGCCGGCGCGGGCCGGCCACCGACCTCGGGCCGGGCGTCGCCGCCCCACAGGTCGACCACCTTGCGCCCGCGCACGTACAGCGCGAACGCCGCGCCGAGCTCGCCGTACTCCTGGAAGTTGCGCGAGAAGGCCTCCCGTACGGGCTCGAAGCCCTCGGCCGTCTCGCCCCAGATCTCCGTCACCGCGCGCCCCCGGAGTCGTCCGAATCCTGTCGTGCCCGCGTTCGAACCGGGCCCGGAAACCCTAACCTGTCCGTCATGACCAACCCTGCGGACGAACTGCTGGACGTCGTCGACGAGCACGACCGGGTGATCGGGACCGCCCCGCGGGGGGAGGTGTACCGGCGGGGGCTGACGCACCGCTGCGTGTTCATCCTGGTCCGCGACCGGACCGGGCGGATCTTCGTGCACCGGCGGACCGACACCAAGCTGTTCGCGCCCGGTTTCCACGACATGTTCGTCGGCGGCGTGGTCGGCGCCGGCGAGACGTACGCGAGCGCCGCCGTCCGCGAGGCCGAGGAGGAGCTCGGCGTCAGCGGGATCGAGCCGCGCCCGCTGTTCAAGTTCCTCTTCCGGCGGGAGGGGCTCTCCTGGTGGTGCGACCTGTACGAGGCGCGCTGGGACGGCCCGGTCGCGCCGCAGGAGTCCGAGGTCGCCTGGCACGCCTGGCTGACCCCGGAGGAGCTGGACGCCCGGCTGGCGGCCGACGCGTTCGTGCCGGACGGCCTGGAGGCGTACCGCCGCTACCGGGAACGGCACCCGGCGCGGTAGGCCCGGTTCCCGGCCACCGGACAAGATCCACGGCGGCCGCCCGGGCCGGATAGGGTGACGCCCATGGCTTCCCGTACGCCGTCGGCGGCGCCCACGTCCCCGCGCACCGCCCGGAGCAGCGGCCGGGCCGCCGGCCGCACCGGTGCCCCGGACAGCGCGACCCCGGACGGCGCGACCCCGGACCTCGCGGCACCCGGCGGCACCGCCGCCGGCGCACCGGCCGGGAAGGGCGGCGAGCGCCCGCGCCGGCGGCTCAGCGTGGACGAGCGGCGCGAGCAGCTGATCGCCGTCGCCCTGGACCTCTTCAGCCGGCGCCCGCCCGAGGAGGTGTCGATCGACGACATCGCGGCCGCCGCCGGCGCCTCCCGCCCGCTGGTCTACCACTACTTCCCCGGCAAGCAGGCGCTGTACGAGGAGTCGCTGCGCCGGGCCGGCCGCGAGCTGGCCGGCCGCTTCGAGGAGCCCGCCGACGGCCCGCTCTCCGAGCGGCTGTACCGGGTGATGGGCCGCTACCTGGACTTCGTGCAGAGCCACGGTCCCGGCTTCGCCGCGCTGCTGCGCGGCGGCTCGGTGGCGGCCAGCGCCGGGACGTCGGCGGTGATCGACGAAGTCCGGCGGGCCGCGCACGACCAGATCCTGAGCCACCTGGCGGTCCCCTCGCCGAGTCCGGGCCTGCGGCTGACCGTCCGCGCCTGGATCGCCAACGCCGAGATCACCTCGCTGGAGTGGCTGGGCGAGCGCTCGGTGCCGCTGGAGGAGCTCCAGCTGCACCTGGTCCAGGAGTTCGTCGCGGCCCTGACGCTGACCGCCGCCCGGGAGCCCGCGCTGGCCGCCGAACTCGCCGGCTTCTTCGCCGCCGAGCACCCCGCCGGCCCGGCCGGGCGGCTGGTGCGCGAACTCGCGGGCCTGTTCGCCGTTCCCGGCATCGCGGACGCGGTCGCCGCGCTGGCGGTCGAGCCCGCGAACTGAACCGGCGGACGCCGGTTCTGCCACAGCGGCGGCCTCTGATAGGAATGGGCACGGATCTGACGCCGCGCCGGTCACGGGCGCGCCCGGATCCGCCGAACCACCAACGCATACGCAGCAGAGCGGGGGGCTCATCAGTTGACCCAGGACGGCCAGTTCACCACGGAGGCCAATCCCTTCGCCCCGGCGGAGCAGGTGTCCGCGACGCTCGGCGCGCTCACCGAAGCCCTCTTCGAGAAGCACACCTCGCGCCACCCGGCGGCTTCGCTGACGGCCCTGACCGCCGGCGCCCACCCGGCGGCCGAGGCCCTGTTCAACCTCCCACTGGCGCCCAACGGTCCGGTGCACGACGCCGTCGACCGGCTCGGCACCGTGGTCACCGCCGGGACGGCCCGCCCGGGCACCGGCGCCCCGCTGGCCGAGCTGGCCGGCGACGCGCTGCTCGCGCGCTACGGCGGCGGCCCGGTACGCGGCGCGGTGGCCGACCGGGGCACCGCCACGGCCGCGCTGTTCGGGCTGCCGGTGGCCGGCGAGGTCGCCGCCCCCGAGCTGCGCCCGCCGTTCGCCGCCGCCCTGGCGGCGCTCGCCGCCGGACAGCAGACCCGGCAGCCGGTGGAGCTCGCCACCGGCGCCGGCGCCGAGGTCCGCCTGGTCGTCCCGCCCGGCTTCCACCCGCTGACCTCCCCGGGCGGCCCGGTCGGCGTCTCCGCCCGTACCGTGCCCGCCGGCCCGGCCGGGGCCGACGCGGTGGCCACCGCCAAGGGCGTCGACCCGGCCACCGGTGCGGCCGCCGCCGAGCTGACCGCGCACCTGGCCGAGGTCGCCGAGGAGCTGTTCAGCGGCACCGGTCCGGCGCCGCGCCGCGACTTCGCGGTGATCGCCGCGTCCCTGGCCGACGCCATCACCGCCTCGGGCACGGTCTACGCCGGGGTCTGCGCCCTGGAGGTGGCCGGCCGGCCGACCGAGGCCACCCTGGTGGTCTCGCTCGCCCGCCACCCGCTGCCGATCTCCGGACTGGCCACCGAACTGGCCACCGTCCGCCGGCACGCCGAGGTCTGGACGGTGCTGCTGCCGGCCGGCCCGGCCGCCGTCCTGGTCGAGGGCCGCAGCGTCCCCGTCCCCGGTCCGCTCGCCGACGACGGCCGGCGCCGCTGGGCGGTCACCTCGGTGGTGGAGGCGTTCGTGCCGCTGCCGGACGGTGTCTCGGTGCTCTGCGTCCAGCTCACGACGGCGCAGCCGCAGGACTGGGAGCTGTACACGGAGGCCTTCGCCGAGCTGCTGAAGAGCGTCCAGTTCGGCTGGGACGGCGTGGCCGGGCAGCTGACCCCGCCGGTCCGCGCCTTCGCGCCGGCGCCCACCGCGACCCCCGCCCACGGCCTCCCCGCCGAGCCGTACCCGGTTCCGGCCCCGACTCCGGCGGCCGAAGCGCTCGCCGCCACAGCCGGGTTCGCCGCCGAAGCCGTCCCGGAGCAGGCCGCCGCGCCCGTTCCGGACGACGCCACGCCGCTGCCGGTCCACCTGCGCGGCACGCCGGTCCGGGTCCCCCCGGCCGACTTCAACCCCTTCGCCCCGGAGGCCGACCCGACGCCCGTCGAGCCCCTCCTGGTGCCGGACGACAGCCCGGAGGCGGCCGAGCGGCGCCCCAAGGGCACCCCCGTCATGGTCCCGCCGCCGGACTTCGACCCCTTCGCCCCGCAGGCCGCGACGCTCACCGACACCACCGTGCCGGAGACCGCCGACGCCCCGGAGCGGGGCCCCAAGGGCACGCCGGTGATGGTCCCGCCGCCGGACTTCGACCCCTTCGCCCCGCTGCCCGCCGACACCCCCGCCGCCCCCGAGGCCGCACCGGCCGCCGCCCGGGCCGCCGACCCGTTCGGCACGGTCACGGCCGAGGACCGGCCGAGCGACCCGTTCGGCACCACCCTCCCGCAGCCCGCCGCCGTGCCGCCGCCGCCCTCGGCGCCGCCGGCCGTGCCCGCGCCGACCGTCACCCTGCCGACGGCCGAGGACGGGCCGGACGACCCGGCGCGCGGCCCCAAGGGCACCCCGGTGATGGTCCCGCCGCCGGACTTCAACCCCTTCGCCCCGCTGCCGGCCGACACCCCCGCCCCCGCCGCCCCCGAGGCCGCACCGGCCGCCGCGCCGGAGACCAGCCCCTTCGGCTGAGGCCCGGACCACCGCGCACCGGCGGCCGCCCCGCACCAGGGG
>NZ_JBHWUI010000280.1:0-6197 GCF_042737525.1 Kitasatospora sp. NPDC059973
GGGAACGGCGCGACGACATGCACGAGGCCTTCCTCGGCCTCGCCGCCTGCCTGATCACTCACCGCCACGTCCAACGCCTTTGTTAGGACCTCTTATGAGGCTGGCTCGATCGACTTCGACGTTGATCTGCGGGAGTTGCGAGGCCAGGACGGCGTCAATGTGCTGTGCCGTCTGCTTCGGGCGATCGGGCGCCGGCTCGGCAAGCCGGTGGTGTTGGCCCCCGAGTTTGATCCGCTCCACCCGGTGCTCGGGTTCGATCCTGCGGCCGATCGCGTGGTGTTGCTGGCGGAGCCACCTCTCAGCTGACCGTGCCGGCTGGCCGGGACTGGTAGAGGGTGCCGTCGCGGAGCATGGCGAACAGGACGTCGACGCGGCGTCTGGCCGGGCAGAGGAGCGCTTGGGTGTGCCGTTTTCCTTGGTTGATCTTCTTGTCGTAGTAGGTCCGGGAGGCAGGGTCGCTGAGCGAGGCGAACGCGGCCAGGAAGAACGCGCGTTTCAGCTGCTTGTTGCCCTGGCGGGAGGGTTGCTCGCCGCGTATGGAGGAGCCGGAACTGCGGGTGGCGGGGGCGAGGCCGGCGTAGGAGGCGAGGTGGGCGGCGGTCGGGAAGGCGTGCGCGTCGCCGACGTCGATCAGGACGCGGGCGCCGGTCCTGGTGCCGATGCCGGGCATGGAGGTCAGGATCTTCGACAGTGGGTGGTCGTCGAGCAGTTCCTGGATGCGCTTCTCCAGGATCTTGCGTTGGTCGAGGACGGTTCGCAGTGAGCCGGCCAGGCTTGGCACGATCAGCGCGGCTGCGTCGGTGCCGGGCACGATTACGGTCTGCTCGTTGAGCGCGGTGAGGATGTCCTCGACGAGACGCTCGAACATGCGCGGGGCGAGGGGCCGGACGACGCCGAGCAGGCGGCGGCGTCCGGCCTTGCGCAGGGCGTCGGGGGAACCGAACCGTTCCAGTAGGGCCTGAACCGCCGGGTGGTCGAGTCTCGGTCCCAGGACGCGTTCCAGGTGTGGGTGGATCTGGGTGAGCAGTCCGCGCGGGCGGTTGGCGATGCGGGTGGCCTCGCCGGCGAGGTCGTCGTCGAAGCCGACGATCATCTCCAGCTCGGCGATGGTCTCGTCGGTGAGCTCGATGCCGCGCAGGGTGTGTGGCATGGTGCGGGCGGCGTCCGCGATGACGAAGGCGTCGCGGGCGTCGGTCTTGGCCTCGCCGGGGTAGAGGTCGGCGATCCGTCGCATCGTCAGGCCGGGCAGGTAGGCGACGCGGCAGCCGGTGTCCCGGGCGACCGCGAGCGGCAGGGCTCCGATGGAGGCGGGCTGGTCGACCACGACCAGGACCGTGCCGTGCCTGGCGGTGAGCTTGTCGAGCACCGCCCGCATCTTGGGCTCGCTGTTCGGCAGCCGCTTGTCGAAGACCCGCTTGCCCGCCCGGGTCACCGCGGTTCCGTGGTGCTCGCCCTTGCCGACGTCCAGGCCGAGGAAGACGTCCACATCACCGGTGTTGATCACGCTGATCCCTTACGAGGTCGTGCTGTCCCGGCCTCGTTGGCGTGGCACCAGTCGCCGGCATCCACGTTACGAAGAGCCTCCCAGCACGCTGGTGGTCCTGCCTCTATCAGCGGCCTACCGATGCCTCCGGCCCGGTGACACCACCCCCCGGATCATGTGAACTACAAGGGGGGGAACAGTCATGCCGGACCGGAGGCCGGGAGCCCCGTTGCGGGGCCACCAAGAAGGTAACCGGGGGGGGGGGGGGGGCAGCGGCGGCAGGAGATTCCGTTTGTCCGTCGGATCGGTGATCCTTTGAGGATGCGTGCCGCCCGCCTGATCCGTATGGCCCTCCTGATCCAATCGAACCCCGGCCTGACCGCCGCAGCCCTCGCTCGTGAGCTCGACATCTCCGAGCGAACCGTGATTCGCGACGCCCAGGCGTTGCAGGAGGCCGGCATCCCCGTCCGATCGGAGCGGGGCCGGGTGGGCGGGTACTTCCTCGCCGCGGGATACCGCACCCGGCTCACCACGCTCCATCCGAGCGAGGCGGAGACGCTCTTCCTGTTCGGCCTCCCCTCGGCGTTGCAGGATCTGGGGTTGTCGGACGCGGCGGAAACCGCCCGGCTGAAGCTGACCGCGACCCTGCTCCCGTCGGTACGGCAGGCCGCCGAGTCCTCCGTGCGCCGCTTCCACCTCGACGCCCCGGCCTGGTTCCGCGAAGCCGCCACCCCGGAACTGCTCCCGGAGCTGGCCCGGGCGGTGTGGGCGGACCGGACCGTCCACCTGTCGTACGCGCGGGCCGGCCGGGCCGACGCCCGCGCCTCCGCCGTGGCGCGGGTGGTGGAGCCGTACGGGCTCGTACTGAAGGCCGGCACCTGGTACGTCGTGGTCCGCGTCCCCGGCGAGCGGGAGGAGCACGACGGCGGCTGGCGTACCTACCGCGTCGACCGGATCACCGCCCTCGACCCCGCTCCCGGCGCGGAGGAGCCGTTCGTGCGTGACCCGTCGTTCGACCTGGCTGCCCACTGGGAGGCCCGCTCGGCCGCCTTCGCCCGCACCCTGCTGCGCACCACCGTCACGATTCGGCTGACCGGCCGGGGGTTACGGCGGCTGCCCGCGGTCGTGGACGGGGCCGCCGTCGTGGACGCGCTCGCCTCCGTGAGCGCCCCGGACCCCGCCGGCCTGGTCACCCTCGACCTGCCGACGGAGTCCGAGGAAGTCGCCTTCGACCAGCTGGCCCGGCTCGGCGCGGACGTCGAGGTGCTGGCCCCGGCGTGCCTGCGCGCCCGCTTCCGTGAGCGCGCCGCAGCCTTGGCGGCCCTCTACCGGGCCGACCCTCAGGAGAGGGAACCCGGGGAAGCCGAGGCTCAGCGGTAGTCCTCGGGGGAGCCCTCCTTGCCGCCGTACACGACGTCCTCGAAGTAGGCCCAGGCGTCCGGCCGGCTGCCGTCCACGTCCGTCACCCCGTACGCCCTGGCGAGTTCACCGCTGGAGGCGGACTTGCCGTTCCACCGCCTCGCGCGGTCCGGGTCGGCGGCCAGCGCCGCGACCGCACGGGCCAAGTAGCGCGGGGACTCCGCGACCGCGAACGCCGGCTCCTGGGCGATCGCGTCACGCCAGTTCTCCTCCCGCACACCGAAGTGGGAAAGCATCTGCTCCGAGCGCAGGAAGCCCGGCGAGACCGCGACCGCCGCGCCCCCGTACTCCGCCAACTCCTGCCCCAGCCCGAACGCGAGGCGGATCGGGGCGTTCTTCGCCAGGTCGTAGTAGATGTTCTCCCGGTAGCGGCGGTTGGAGTGCGCGGTGCCGTCGGTCACCTCCACGTGCAGCGGAGCGTCGGAGCGGATCAGCAGCGGGAGCAGCAGCGCCGCCGTGATCACGTGCGAGCGCGCGCCGAGCTCCAGGATCCGCAGACCGTCGGCGAGCGGTGTCTCCCAGCTCTTCTTCCCGAACACCGAGGCGGCCAGGAGGTGCTCGCCGCCCCACAGGTCGTTGACGAGGATGTCGAGCCGCCCGTGCTCCCGGTCGATCCGCTCGACGAGGGCGCGCACCTGGACTTCGTCGAGATGGTCGGTGGGAACCGCGATCCCGGCGCCACCCGCCGCGGTGACGAGTTCGGCGGTCTCCTCGATGGTCTCGGTGGTCCGGCCGACCTCGCTGGGCCGGTCCCGGGTGGTACGGCCGGTGACGTACACGGTCGCCCCGGCCCGGCCCAGTTCCACGGCCTGAGCCCGGCCCGCCCCGCGGGTAGCGCCCGCCACGAGCGCGACCCGCCCCGCGAGCGGACCCGCCGGGCCGGCCTGCACGCTGTTCCGAGTGTTCTGGGTGGTGATGTCTTCGTGGTTCATGTCATCCATCGTTCCTGCCAAAACTGACAGAACACGTCACCCATTTCCGGGGACCCCGCGCAACACCCCGACCCCAGTGCGGACACCGATGCACGGCGCCGCCACCCTGCAGCATCGTGGTCTGGTCGGGTCATTCCGCCGCTCCTCGGTTCACCAGACGTTTCAGCACGCCTCGGAGGCAGGGTCGATAATTGAACGCGTTCAAAGTATGTGTCATTCTGGCCTCCGAGGAGAGGGGGAACAGTGACGGGATCGCCGAGATGGGTCTGGCCATGCGTCCTGGGATGGGTTGCGTTGATCGGGGTGAGCCCGTGGCTCCTGCGAGGGGTACGCGGCACTGCGCCGGACCACGGGGTGGTGGAGTACGTGGCGTGTGTGGCCGCCTCAGCGTTCGTCCTGGGGATGGCACTCGGGCGGGTCCACGCGTGGGTGCCATGCATGACGGCCGGGGGCGTCGGCCTCCTGGCCATGCTGGCGACCTCCGGTGCCTTCGGCGTCCCGGTCGGGGCGTTCGGCGACGAGGCCGGGTTCCTGTTCGGTGTTCTCCTCATGCTCGGGCTGTTGGTCCAACTCCCCCTGCTGATCGGGGCCTGCACCGGATGGCTCATCGGTTCGCTGAGCAACGGTTGAACCGTCTTGAGGGGATGGTCGCCGACAGCCCGAAGGCCCGCCCGGGTCGCTCCGTGCGGCGACGTCAGCCGCAGTCGGGGTGGTAGGGGAGCACGGGCAGGTACTGCGCCCACTGCTGGCGGGTCGGAGTGTCGGTGTTCGCGCAAATCTGCCGGATGCTCGCGCCCACGGTCAGCGGCCACAGCCGGACGGTGTTGTCCCGTCCGCCGGTGGCGAGGGTCTGGCCGTCGGGACTGAACGCCATCGCGGTGGCTGCGGAGGCGCGGATTTCGAGAGGGCTGCCGATCATGGACGGGTGGGCCGGGTCGGAGACGTTCCAGAGCCGGACGCCGGTTCCTTCCCCGTTGACGGCGAGAGTCTTCCCGTCTCGGCTGAAGGCGAGGGCGGTGATGTCGCCCTTGATGGCCGGACCGATGCGGACGGGGTGGTCGGGGTCCGAGATGTCCCACAGCGAGGACGCCCGGGCGGCCATCGGTGCCGTCATCTCCTGGTACGGCCGCCAGATGATGACCGCCCGGCGCGCCGGTGACCAGCAGCGCCTGGCGGAGCTGGCCGAGCGGCAGCGGGCATGCGGCGAGGACCGGGAGCGGGTCGGCGACGCCGGGCCCGGCGAGATCGACCGGATCACCGAGCTGTACACCGAGCGGTTGAAGGCGCTGGGAGCCGACGACAACTAGCGCTCCGACCGAGAAGGTTCACCGGGTCGGCGCCTCAGGGCCCTTGGCCGGTTGGATGTCGCGAGACGTCCAACGTGGAAGCGCTGCCGGGCCGTGGGCTCTCGAAGAAGTCCGGCTTCCGCCGGCGAACTCGTCCGGCCTCGCCGGACGGCTTGCTCGCTCGCAGGTCAGGCGGCGCATGATCGTCGGTTCAGCGGCCGGGCGTCATTGCGGGTTGTGAGGGTGGGGCCGGTCAGGGACGGCTGAGGTGTGGGGGATCCATGGGTTCGCAGGACGGTAGTGACCGTACGGGTTTCGGGTGCGTGGCGTGCTGCGCCGAGGACGCTGCGGTGGCGGGGGAGCACCACCGCAGCCGCGAGGGGGTCCGGCTCGAGACGATGATTCGGGACGACTCGCATTTCATCGTCTCTGTTCAGCGGTGCGGCCTGTGCTCGCAGGCCTTCGTGAGCGTGTTCACCGAGTTCGTCGACTGGGTCTCCTCGCAGGACGCGCAGTACCGCACCGTGCTGCCGATCACGGACACCGAGGCGGACGACCTGGCGGCGGGGCGGTTGAGCCCGCACCAGGCAGGGGCCCTGGGAGACGGCCGCCGCTATCTGCAGAGCGACTGGCCGAGCGGTGCCGAGAAGCCGTCCGAGTACTGGGGCAGCGGCGCCTTCGGGGTCCGCGAGGGGTACTGACCCGGACGGCGCGCTGTGGGCCTGTCGGTTGTGGATGTCGTTGTCGCCCCGGCGGCGACCGCCCGGCGTGATCCGAAAGAGAGGCCCTGGGTGAACCCCTGGTCGCCGGCTCCGGCCCCGCACCGCGGGGGTGTCCTCACCGGGCGGGGGCGGGCAGCGCGGCCACCGTCGCCGGGGCGTCCAGCGGGCGCGGTCGCAGGGAAGGGGGCATGAGCGGGAGGGCCAGCGCGCCGATGGCGACCAGGTCGTCGCGGTACTGCGGCATCGCCGTGTGCAGGCCCCGCTGGACGGCCCAGAACCTGGCGGCCTCTTCCTCGGTGTAGGGACGCCCCTGCTCCGCGAGCAGCGCCAGCGCGCCGGCCCGGCGCCCTGGCGG
>NZ_JBHWUI010000281.1:0-6167 GCF_042737525.1 Kitasatospora sp. NPDC059973
GCCGGGGCCGGGGGGCAGGCAGCGCCCCGGCCCCGGCGGGCCCGCTCCCATCGGGCCCGAGCCCGGCCCCCGGCCGCTCGCGCAGCAACGCCGCCGCACCGTCCGGGCGGGCCGTAACCGCACCTACGCGGTGCGTCCGACCGGCCTGGAGCCCAGGCCCGACCGACACCCCCGACTGAGGCCGCACACCCCTCGGATCCATCGGTAGTTCGTATACCCTGAGCCCCTGGCTGATGGTGATTTCCGGTCAGATCATCTGATGGGTCACCCGGCCGGCGGTGCGGGCTTGGGGTGTGAAGGCCGTCCGGCTTGAGAATATGGCGATGAGTGACCGACTTGTCACGGGATGGAATATTTCGCCAGATTCGCTGGGTGGTCGGGGTGACCAGGTCCGCCTGGGGCTCTCCGAAGGCCCACGTCCGACACCTGAGAAGGGATGTCCCGTGGTGCGCAGGCTCCTGCCGACCCTCCTGTTGTCCCTCACCGCTCTGCTCGGGCTGCTTCCCGCCGCCGCGGCAGTCCCGGCGGACGCGATCGATGACGCGGCGTCCGGGGCCGCAGCCGGTTCCGGGGCCGGTTCCGAGTCCGGTTCCGGGGCCGGTTCCGAGTCCGGGGCCGGGGCCGGTTCCGAGTCCGGGGCCGGGGCCGGGGTCGGGGTCGGTTCCGAGTCCGGTTCTGCAGCGGGGGCGCCGGCCGACGGGTCCTACCCCTCCGCCGAGGAGGTCGACCGCTCCCGGGTCGAGGCCGACCGCCGGGCCGCCTCGGTCTCCACCATCGAAGCCGGGCTCACCGCGGCGACCGCCGAACTGGACCGGGCCTCCCGCACCGCCGAGCAGGCCGTCGAGGCCTACAACGGCGCGCAGGTCGCACTCACCCGCGCTCGCGCCGAGGAGTCCGCCGCCGTCGGACGGGCCGCCACCGCCGAGGCGGCGCGGACCGAGGCCGCCGAGGACGCCGCCCGGCTGGCCGCCGAAACGTACCGTCAGGGCACCAGCGCCGAGCTCTCCGCCGTCAACGCCCTCATCGGTGCCCATGGGCCGCGCGAGGCGGGCGACCAGGCGGCGGTGGTCGGCGTCGCCAGCGACCGCACCCGGCAGATCCTGGACGCGGCCACCTCCACGGCAGCCGCCGCGGCCCGCGCCTCGGCCACCGCCCGCACCGCCGCCGAGGCCGCCGAGAAGGCCGCCGCCGAGGTCGGTGCGGCCCGGGGCCGGGCCGAGGCGCGGCTGGCCGCGCAGCAGGCGCAGGTCACGGCGGTCGGCCTGCGCCGCGAACAACTGCTCGCCGATCTCGCCGCCGCCCGCCACACCACCGTCGAGCTGGAGCGGCAGCGGCGCGAGGCGCTGGAGGCGATCGCCGCCCGTGAGGCCGAGGCCGCGGCCCGGGCGGCCGCCGAGAAGGCCGCTGCCGAGAAGGCGGCAGCTGAACAGGCGGCAGCGGAGAAGGCCGCGGCGGAGAAGACGGCAGCCGAGGCGGCGGGCACCGCGATGGCGCCGGCTCTGAGCTCGCCCCCGGCTGCCCGCCCGTGGTCGGCCGAGGGCGCGGCCGCCGCCGTGGCCTTCGCCCGTTCCAAGATCGGCCTGCCCTACGTCTGGGGCGGCGAGGGCCCCGGCGGCTACGACTGCTCGGGGCTGACCATGATGGCCTGGCGCCAGGGCGGCAAGCAGCTGAACCACTTCGCCGCCGACCAGTACGCGCAGAGCACCCCGATCGGCTACCGCCAGCTCCGCCCCGGCGACCTGGTCTTCTGGACCGACACCGGCCGGGCCGCCGACATCCACCACGTCGGCCTCTACATCGGCGACGACCAGATGATCGAGGCCCCCCGCCAGGGCATGCCCGTCAAACAGGCCAGCCTCTGGATCATGGGCACCCCGGACTTCTACGCCCGCCCGTAGCGGATACGGCCCCGGGGGGAGGTGCCACTTCATTTCGCACGGCACTGGTCACCCTTCGGTCAGCTGGTGGTGGACGCATTCCGTGTACTGCCGGAAGCTGTCGGGCTGATAGCACTCCTGGGTGTTGTCGGCGTACCAGACGAAGAAGACGGCCATCAGGGCGGACAGCACGATCGCGACGCACGACGCCACCACACCGGTGATGGCGCCGGCCCGGCCGACTCCGGTGCGCTTGGCCGTCCTCAGCGCGAGGACGCCCAGGGCCAGGCCGATGACGCCGAGCGGGCCGCCGATGAGGACGATCGAGGTGACCAGGGCGGTGATGCCCACCACCGAGCCGGCCACCGCGGCGCCGTTGCCCGCCGTCGGAGGCCGCGGGCCCTGGCGGGGGGTCGGGCCGTGAAGGCCCGCCCCGGTGCGGGGCGGTGCCGGCCGGCTCGGTACTTCCGGCGCCGTCGTCCGTCCTTGAGCGTTCATCAGCCGTACTCCCGTCCCGTCGATTGGTCAGGGCATGATTGTGAATTCCGGGGGGCGGGGTGCACATCGCTGAAAGGCGGGATATATCGATCCCCCGATCGGGGGAGGTCGACGGCGGACGTTCCGGCAATACTGGCTCGATCATGGTTAAGGGACTCCCGCCGCTGTTGCGCGGCTTCACATTCTCGGGTGCGCTGTTCGCGTTCGGCGGCGCGCTGGCAAGCCTTCCGCTGGTTCCTCTCGCGATGCTGCCGGCGGCAGCCTGGCGGACCGCTCCCTACGGGGCACAGGTCGCCATGACGCTGTCGGCCTGGGCGGCAATGATCGCCGCGGTCGGGCTCGCGCGCCCTACGCGGCAGGTGCTGATCTCGTGCGCCCGCCGTCTGCTGCGGGTACCGCTGCCGGATCTCGTGGCCGCCCGCCGCCCCGTCCCCTCCCTTTCGCACGACACGCTTCCCGGAGCGCCGTCCGTCAGCGTGCAGGCCGTGACCGGGTCGGCCGTCAGCGCGCAGTCCGTCACTGGCCCGTCCGGGGCCGACCGTTGGCGGACCCCGGCCTGGCTGCTGCTGCACGCGGCACTGGGGTGGACGGGAGTGCTGGTGAGCGGCGCCCTGTTCATGGCCGGCCTGACCCTGCCGGGGGGCTGGACCGGGGCCGAGGCGGGGCTGAGCCTGTTCGGCCGGTCGATGCGGCCGGGGACGGGCTGGGCGAGCTGGGGGGTGGCGCTGGTCTGCCTGCTGCTGGCAGTGGCCGGCTGCATCGTCGTGACGGGCGCCCTGCGGTGGCTCGCACCACGGCTGTTGGGCCCGTCGGCGGCCGAGCGCCTCGCGCTGGCGGCCGAGCGTGAGCTGCGGCTGGCCGAACGCAACCGGTTGGCACACGAGTTGCACGACTCGATCGGTCACACGCTGACGTCCGCCACGATCCAGGCGGCGGTGGCGGGCGAGGTGCTCGCCGCCGATCCGGTGGCCGCGCGGGCCGCCCTGCGCAGCATCGAGGAGTCGACCCGGGCCGCGTTGGAGGACTTGGACTACGTGCTGGGCGTGCTGCGCGAGGAGAAGGCGGGGACGGCCCCGACCAGGACCTTGGCCGACCTGCCGGAGCTGCTGGACCGCTTGCGGCATGCGGGCGCGGTGGTGGTGTCGGAGCTGTCGGGCGAGCCGGCACAGGTCCAGGGGACGCTCTCCCGGGCGGCGTACCGGATCCTCCAGGAGGGCCTGACGAACGCGTTGCGTCACGGGGCGGGCGGTCCGATCGAGGTCCGGGTGGCGGCCGCGCCGGACGGACTGTCGCTCAGCGTGGTCAACCCGGTCAGGTCGGCGGCAGCCGGCAAGGGCCCGGGTGCCTTCCCCACGTCCGGACACGGCCTGCCCGGGCTGGCCGAGCGCGTGCGGTTGCTGCACGGTGAGATCGAGGCCGGACCGAGCGGGCCGCAGCACTGGCGGTTGGACGTCCGGCTGCCGGTACGGTTGTCCGCATGATCGGCACGACCAGCTCCGGGTCGGCCGAGGCCGCCGCGACCGGCCCGGACGCGAGCCCGGCGGGCGCGACCGGTGACGGCACCGGCGCCGCCACTACGAGCCGGGCCGTCGCCGGCCCCACCGGCACCCCCGTCACCCTGCTGATCGCGGACGACGACGAGGTGACGCGCAGCGGTCTGCGCATGTTGCTCGCGGTGCAGCCGGGCATCGTCGTGGTCGGGGAGGCCGCCGACGGCGTCGAGGCGGTCGAGCAGGCGCGGCTGCTGCGGCCGGACGTGGTCCTGATGGACGTGCGGATGCCGCGTCGCAACGGAATCGAGGCGACCAGGCAGCTGCTGGCCGACTCGGCCGATGCGCCGAAGGTCGTGGTCATCACCACCTTCGAGAACGACGGCTACGTCACCGCCGCGCTCAGCGCGGGGGCCAGCGGGTTCGTGCTCAAGCGGCTCCCGGTCCGGCAGATCGCCGAGGCGGTGCGGGTGGTGGCGGCGGGAGAGGCGATCCTCTTCCCGGCAGCCCTGCGCCGGATGGTCGCCGCCCGGCCGCTGGGTTCCGCCGAAGCGTTGCCCAGGGCGGCGCTGACCGGGCGGGAGGAGGAGGTGCTGCGGTTGATGGCCACCGGTCTGTCCAACCCGGAGATCGCGGACTCGCTCACGGTGAGCCAGGAGACGGTCAAGACGCACGTCGGAAACGTGCTGACCAAGCTCGGCGCACAGAACCGGACCCATGCGGTGGTGATCGCGTACGAGTCCGGCCTGGTGGTGCCGGGGTGCGCCGCCTGACGCACCGGCCCGAAAGGGTCGGCCGACAGCACGGGGCCCGGCCGCGCACCGGCCCGCAGGGCCGATTTCGGGGCGGGCGAAAATGAGGTGCCGTCGCCGGAGGGCGGTCGTACCGTGACGTCATGGGCAACGATGTGGACGGCGGCACCCGCGATCCGGGCAGCGCCCAGCAGACAGAAGGCATCGGCGGAGTCGAGATCCGTGCGATCGCCAAGGACGAGATCGAGGGCTGGGACCGGGCGCTCGCCCTCGGATTCCTCCGTTCACACGTGGACAGCGCGGCGGACTTCCGTCGCCAGCAGTGGGCGCCCGGCCGGGTGCTCGGCGCCCTGGACGCCGGCCGCTACGTCGCCACCTTCCGCAGCTTCGACGTCGAGCTGACCGTCCCCGGCGGAGCGGTCGTCGAGGCGGACGCCATCACCTCCGTCACCGTGACCGCCACCCACCGCCGGCGCGGCCTGCTCCGCCGGATGATGACGGAGGATCTGGCGGCCGCCCGGGAGCGCGGTTCGGCCGTCGCCATCCTGGTCGCCGCCGAATACAACATCTACGGGCGCTACGGCTTCGGCCCGGCCACCCGCGGCCACGGCTGGAACATCGACCTGCTGCGGGCCCGGGGTCTGCGCGAGGGCCTGCCGACCGTGCCCGGTGGGCGGATCGATCTCGTCCGCATGGAGGAGCTGCGCAAGGTCGGCTCCGAGCTGCACGACCGCTGGCGGCGCACCCAGCCCGGTGCGATCGCCCGCAACGAACTCTGGTGGAGGCGCCAGACCGGGGACGTCCAGGTACCGGGCTTCGAGTGGAAGGAGCCCTTCGCCGCCGTCCACCGCGACGCCGAGGGCACCGCCACCGGCCTGGTCGTCTACCGGGTCGACGACACCTGGGACGGCAGTTACCCGAACTGCGCCCTCACCGTCGTCGACTTCCTCGCACTGGACCGGGGCACCGCCGCCGAGCTGTGGCGGTTCGTCCTCTCCGTCGACTGGGTGCGCAAGGTCGTGGTGGAGAACATCGGACCGGACGACCCGCTGCCGCTGCTGCTGGCCGACCCGCGCGCCGCCACGCCCCACGCGGAGAACGCCGACTTCATGTGGCTCCGGGTGCTCGACGTCGAGGCGGCCTTCAACGCCCGGACGTACGGCGCGCCCGGCCGGGTCGTCCTGGAGGTCGAGGACCGGGACGGCTACGCGGCCGGCCGGTGGGCGGTCGAGGTCGCCGCCGACGGCAGCGGCCGCTGCACCCGCACCGACGACGAGGCCGACCTCGCGCTGGGCGTCTCCGCGCTCGGCTCGCTCTACCTGGGCGGCGAGACCGCCCCCCGACTGGCCGCGGCGGGCCTGGTCACCGAATTACGCCCGGGCGCGGCCGCCGCCGCCGACCTGCTGCTGCGCACGCCCCTGCTCGCCTGGAACCCGGACAGCTTCTGAGTCGCGTGGGTGAGCCCACGCATCCGGGTGTTCAGGGCCGCGTGTTCACTGCCGGGTGTTCACGACTGGGTGTTCACGGCCGGGCGCTCCCGATATCGGGAG
>NZ_JBHWUI010000282.1:0-6161 GCF_042737525.1 Kitasatospora sp. NPDC059973
CCGGCGCGGACGGCGGCGGCCCCGACCGGGAGGAACGAATCAGACGCCCACGAAGTGCCTGGCCGGCTCCGGCTCCGGCTCCCGGGTCTGCAGCCGGGCCCCCTCGACGTCGATGTCGGGCAGGATCCGGTCCAGCCGGCGGGGCAGCCACCACGCCCGGCGGCCGAGCAGGGCCAGGGCGGCCGGGATGATGGCCATCCGGACCACGAAGGCGTCGAAGGCGACGGCCGCGGCGAGGCCGAGCCCCATCATCTTGACCATCGGCTCGGCCATGCCGATGAAGCCCGCGAAGACGCTGATCATGATGAACGCGGCGGCCGTGACCACCCGGGCGTTGTGCCGGAAGCCGGTGACGACGGCCTGGCCCGGCTCCTCCCCGTGGACGTAGGCCTCGCGTATCCGGGTGACCAGGAAGACCTCGTAGTCCATGGCCAGGCCGAAGACGACCCCGATCATGAAGATCGGCATGACGCTCATCACCGGGCCGGTCTGCTCCACGCCGATCAGCTCGGCGAGCCAGCCCCACTGGAAGACCGCGACCACGGCTCCGAGGGCGGCGGCCACCGAGAGCAGGAAGCCGAGCGCCGCCTTGAGCGGGACGAGGACGGAGCGGAAGACCACCAGTAGCAGGAGGACCGCGAGCCCGACCACCACGGCGAGGTAGGGCACCAGCGCGTCGCTGAGCTTCTGCGAGACGTCGATGTTCATCGCGGTGGCACCGCTCACCAGGACGGTGGCGCCGGTGGCGGATTTCAGGCCGGCGGCGCCGGCCCGGATGTCGTGGACGAGCTGCTGCGTCTCGGCGGCGCTCGGCCCGGTGGACGGCACCGCGTTGATCAGCGCCGTGTCACCCGCCGCGTTGAACACCGGCGGCGACACCGACACCACGCCCGGCAGGCCCGCCACCTCCTTGCCGACGCGGTCGGCGGCGCCCTTCGGGTCGGCCGCGCCCTTGGCGTCCACCAGGAGGGTCAGCGGGCCGTTGAACCCCGGCCCGAAGCCCTCGGAGAGGTGGTCGTAGGCGCGCCGCTGGGTGGTGGAGGTCGGCTGGGACTCCGCGCCCGGCAGCCCGAGCCGCAGATCGAGGGCGGGCAGGGCGAGGACGCCGAGGCCCACGACACCGGTCAGCAGCACCGCCACCGGGCGGCGCAGCACCAGGCGGGCCCAGCGGGTGCCGCCGTTGGCCGGCTGCCGCTCCGCTTCGGCGGCGGCCGGGGCCACCGGGCTCCCGGCGGTCGTGCCGTCGGCGACGGCACGCAGCCGGCCGACACGGCCCCGGCGGGCGGCGCGCCGGGCCCGGCGCGGCAGCACCCGGTCGCCGAGGAAGCCGAGCAGGGCCGGGACCAGTGTCAGGGCGATCACGACCGCGATCACGACCGTGCCGGCGGCCGCCATGCCCATCTTGGCGAGGATCGGGATGCCCACCACGGAGAGCCCGGCCAGCGCGATGACGACCGTCAGCCCGGCGAAGACCACGGCGGAGCCGGCCGTGCCGACCGCCCGGCCGGCGGCCTCCTTCGGCTCGTACCCCTCCAGGAGTTCGGCGCGGTAGCGGGAGACGATGAAGACGGCGTAGTCGATCCCGACGGCGAGGCCGAGCATCATCGCGAGCGTGCTGGTCGTGGTGGAGAGGCCGAGGGTACTGCCGAGGGCGGTGATCGCCGCGATGCCGAGGCCGACGCCGACCAGGGCGGTCAGCAGCGGCAGCCCGGCGGCGGCCAGCGATCCGAAGGTGATCACCAGCACGACGGCGGAGATCGCCATGCCGATGGCCTCCGACGTGCCGCCCGCCTCCCCGCCGCCCATGAGCGCGGAGCCGCCGATCTCGACCGTGAGGCCGGCGTCCCGCCCGTGCTGCGCCGCCTGTTGGAGGGCGTCCGTGGCGGCCGTGCTCAGGGAGCCGGGCTTGGCGTCGTAGCCGATCGTCGCGTAGGCGGTCGAGCCGTCCTTGGAGACGGTGCCCGCCTGGAACGGGCTGACCGCGCCGGTGACCTGCTCGCCGTGGGCGAGCTCGGCGACCGTCCGCTCCACGGCCTGCTGGTGGGTGGCCGCGGTGATCTTCTGCCCGGAGGGGGCGACGAACACCAGGCGGGCCGACGCGCCCTCGGCGGTGCTGCCGGGGAAGCGCGCGTCCATCAGGTCGAAGGCCTGCTGTGCTTCCGTGCCCGGCATCGCGAAGCCGTCGTCGGGTGCCGCCGGTGCCTTGGCGGCCAGGACTCCGGCGGTCGCCAGCAGGGCGACCCAGAGCAGGGTCGTCAGGCGGCGCCTGAGGAAGGCCCATCGGCCCAGGCGGTACAGGAATGTGGCCACGGGAGAGCAGACTCCTTCGGATGACGTGCACGGGTGCGGCGGCGGGACCAGGGCCGCGGCACGGCCCGGGGCGCCCGGAGCACGGCCATCCTCGATCGCGGGGGGCCGCCGCGTCGTCATCGCTGCGCAGGCCGTTCGCGTAGTCCGTGCGCAGTAGCGCGGCACCCGGACGGAGTACGTCAGCTGCACCGCGGGGAGCAGCCGCCGGGCCTTCCGGCTCCCCGGCCCGGCCTCCGCCGGGGTGGTCCGGGGCGGACGGCGGCGTCCGGCGGCCCCCGGCGGTCCGGTGACCGCCCGGTCACCGGGGCAGTCACCCGGGCGGTCGGTGACGACGGGCCGGGAACGGGCAGGCGAAGTAGCGTGATGTGCCTGGCCCGACCGATTTGTCCGGTCCGGCCGGAAACGAACCCGCTCGATGATCTGATCATCCTGCTGCCGGAGGTGGCCTCATGGGCGTTCCAGCCGCTCGCATCGTGTTCGACGAGAGCGACCGCGCGGCCGTCGCGGACGCGGTGGCGGAGATCCTCGCCACCGGTGCGCTGACCCTCGGCCCCTGGACGGAGCGCTTCGAGCAGGCCTTCGCGGCCGAGCACGGCGCCTCGCACGCCGTGGCCGTCGCCAGCGGGACGGCCGCGCTGGAGATCGTCCTGCGCACCGTCGACGTCCGTGACCGCGACGTGGTCGTCCCGGCGGTCACCTTCTACGCGACCGCCGCCGCCGTCGTCCACGCCGGCGGACGCCCCGTCCTCGCCGACGTCGACCCGGCGACCTTCGCGCTCTCCCCCGAGACGCTGGAGGCGGCCCTCACCCCGGACACCGCCGCCGTGGTGCTGGTGCACATCGGCGGCCTGATCACCCCCGAGGTCGACGAGCTGCGCGCGATCTGCGACCGCCGGGGCATCCCGCTGGTCGAGGACGCCGCCCACGCGCACGGCAGCAGCTACGCCGGGCGCGCGGCCGGGTCGTTCGGCCTGGCCGGCGCCTTCTCGTTCTACCCGACCAAGGTCACCACCAGCGGCGAGGGCGGCATGATCCTCACCGAGTCGTCCGACCTGCGCGACGAGGCACGGATCCACCGGGACCAGGGCAAGGGCTCGTTCACCACCAACCACCACGTCCGGTTCGGCGCCTCCTGGCGGCTGAGCGAGCTCAACGCCGTCGTCGGCGCGGTGCACCTGCGCCGGCTCAAGGAGTTCGTGGAGACCCGGCGCCGGGTGGCCCAGCGGTACGACGCGGCGCTCGCCGGGCTCGACGGACTGCGGCCGACGGTCGAGCCGGTCGGCTGCCGCAGCAACTACTACAAGTACGTCGCCCTGCTGCCGGCCGGGGTCGACCGCGCCGCGTTCAAGCGGGCGGTGGCCGAGGAGCACGGGGTGCGGCTCTCCGGCGAGGTGTACGACCTGCCGCTGCACCTCCAGCCGGTGCTGGCCCCCTACCGGCGCGGGCCGCTGCCGGTCGCCGAGGACCTCTGCGCCCGGCAGATCTGCCTGCCGGTGCACTCCGACATGACCGAGGACGAGACCGACCAGGTCATCGAGGCGGTCACCGCCGTCCACCGGCGGCTCGCCGGATGACCGGGACGGCCGAGAGCACCGGCGCCGCCGGGGCCGGCGGAACCACAGCGACCGCCGGGGCCGCCGGACGGATCGGCCGGTCCCGATGACCGGAACCACCAGGAAGCCCGGAACCACCGGAACCACCGGGACGCCCCCGGACCGGACGGTCCGGGCGAAGGCCGGACAAGGAGAGAGACCGTGCGCGTAGCCGTCACCGGGGGATGCGGATTCATCGGCTCACACGTCGTGGACCGGCTGATCACAGCCGGCCACGAGGTGCTCGCGGTGGACACCACCGACAAGTACCTCAACGCCGACGCCGAGCACGCCCGCATCGACATCCTCGACCTGACCGCCCTCACCAGCGCCCTGGACGGCTGCGAGGTGGTCTTCCACCTCGCCGCCATGGCCGACGTCGAGCAGGTCGCCGCCGACCCCGTCCGGGCCGTGCGGATGAACATCGACGGCACCGAGGCCGTCCTGGAGGCGTCCCGCCGCAGCGGCCTCAGCCGCACCGTGCTGGCGAGCACCGTCTGGGTCTACGGCGCCGCCCTCACCGACGACCAGCTGGACGGCGGTGCGCAGGAGCTGGACGAGCACGTGCCCATCGAGCTGGAGCGCAGCGGACACCTGTACGTCGCCACCAAGCTGGCCGCCGAGATGCTGGTGCACAGCCACCGGGAGCTGTACGGGCAGCACTTCACGATCCTGCGCTACGGCATCCCGTACGGACCGCGGATGCGGGACGAGCTGGTGGTCGCCCGGTTCGTGCAGGCCGCGCTGGCCGGCCGGCCGATCACCATCGCGGGCGACGGCCGGCAGAGCCGCAACTTCGTCTACGTCGAGGACCTCGCGGACGCCCACGTGCGCGCCCTGTCCCCCGCCGCCGAGGACCAGACCTTCGCCCTGGAGGGCTCCACCGCCGTCTCCGTCCGGGACATCGCCGACACCGTCGACCGGCTGCTCGGCCCGGTCTCCATCTCGCACATCGAGGCCCGGGCCGCCGACTACGACGGCCGCCGCATCTCGGCCGCCCAGGCGAAGCGGCTGCTCGGCTGGTCGCCGAAGACCACCTTCACGGACGGCGTGCGGCGCTACGCGGACTGGTACCGCGACGAGGGCGGCCCGGGCGCCGGCCGCGCGGCCGGCGGCTCCTGAGGCGGCGCCCCCGGTGCCGCACGCCCTGCTGGTCTCCGGCTCGCTCGGGCAGGGCCACGACGTGATGGCCCAGGCCTGCGCCGACTCGCTGCGGGCGCGCGGCTGGACCACCGCCACGGTGGACGCCATGGCGCTGCTCGGACAGCGCGCGGGCGCGGTCGGCGAGGCGGTCTTCCGCCGGCTGCTCGACCTGCCCGGCGTCTACGACGCCTTCCACTTCGCCGCGCTGCGCCCCGGCGCCCGGCCGGCCCTGCTCGCCGACGCCGCTGCGCGGACCAGGCTCGTCCCGGCCCTGCGGGAACTGGTCGCGCGGCAACGGCCGGAGCTGGTGGTGTCGGTGTTCGCCACCGCCACCGCGGCGGTGAACCGGCTGCCCCGGCGGGCCGGCGGGCCGGCCTTCCGGCACCTGGTGCTCTGCACCGACGTGACACCCCACCGGCTCTGGGTGCAGGAGGGCACCGACCTCTTCCTGGTCACCTCCGAGGTCGCGGCCTGCGCGGTGCGGCGCTACCGGCCGGAGGCCGCGATCGCCGTGCTGCCGGCGCCGCTGCGGGCGCCGTTCTACCACCCGCCCACCCGCGCGGCGGCCAGGGCCGAGTTCGGGGTGCCGCCCGACGCCAGGTGCGTGCTGCTGATGTCCGGCTCCTGGGGGCTCGGTCCGCTCGCCCGCACCGCCACCGACCTGGCGGACGCCGGACCGCACGTGCTCGCCGTGGCCGGGCGCAACCGCGAGCTGGAGCGCCGGCTGCGCCACGCCGCCGGCCACCGTCCGCGCCTGCACCCGTTCGGCTACACCGAGCGGATCCCCGCCCTGATGACCGCCGCCGACCTGGTGGTGACCAGCTCCGGGGACACCTGCGGCGAGGCCCGGGCACTCGGCCGCCGCCTGCTCCTGCTGGACGTCGTCCAGGGCCACGGCCGGGACAACCTCCAGCACGAGCTGGAGCTGGGCCACGCCGACGTCACCTCCGCCCGGCCGGCCGACGTGGTCCGCACCGCCCTCGCCGCCCTGGACCGCCCGGCCCCACCCCCCTCGGCCGGCGCCTCCCCGGAGGGCTGGCGGACCGGCTTCGCGGCCGCCCTGGCCCAGGTCGGGCTGGGCTAGGGGTGTTGGCAGAGTCCCGCCTGATCCGGCGG
>NZ_JBHWUI010000283.1:0-6069 GCF_042737525.1 Kitasatospora sp. NPDC059973
GTCGACGGTGGGTGACGGGGTGTCGGCGGGGGGTGCGGATCGTGGGGGGTGGGGGTCCGGGGTCGGGTGGCGCGCACCACAGCCCTCACCCGACGCCCGGCGGGCCGCTACCCACGGTGACGATGTCGGCCCCGCAACGGCGGGCCGCCCGGTCCCGCGCCGGTACCCCGGTCAGTTCGCGGCGTTCCGGACGTCATCCGCCGGCGCCGCCCCCGGGCTCCGGCCGGCCCGCCGCAGCCGCGACCCGGAGCAGCTGGCGGAGCGGCGCCCCGAACGCGGCTGGGAGCGGATCGACGACCGACGGGCGCCGGCCCACCCCCGTGGGACCGGCGCCCGCCGCGTCGTCAGCCCGCCGGCCGGCCGGCGGAGCGCCGCAGGTGTTCGGCGAGGGCGAGGAAGACGAAGAAGTTCGGGATCGTGCTCACGGCGGCGTGGGTCAGGGCCCGCCACCGGCCGGCGACCCTGAGCTTGACGAAGCCGTCGAAGACCTTGATCTCCTGGATCTCCTGCCACTGCGCGGACTCGCGGGCCGAGCCGACGGCGTCCACGGTCAGCCAGAGCCGGCCGAACTCCAGTCGCCCGCCCGAGTCCAGGGCGGCGACCGCCCCGGGGAGCTGGGCCCGGGTGACGGCCTGCTGGAGCGCCGGCCCCCACTCCCGCGGATTGCTGAATCTGCCCTTCTCGGCGACCTCGCCCGCCCCGTCCGCCCGGCCGCGCAGCACGACCTTCGCGCCGTCCACGTCGGTGAGCGTGTACTCGTAGGACGTGTAGCCGCCGACGCCGGTGTGCCGGACGGTGTTCTGGAGGACGGACGTGCTCTCGTAGCGGACGGCGTGGACCCGGCCCTTCACCACGGCGGTGAGACCGCGCTCGTGGAGGTCGAGCCGGACGCCCTGGTTCTTCGCCGTCGTGGACCGTTCCTTCCAGATGCCCAGCGGGACCAGCAGCAGCAGTCCGAGCGGGATGACCGCCAGCGCCGCCGCCTCGGTGAGCGAGAGCACCAGCGCCAGCCCCCCGAAGACCGCCGCCCCGGTCACCGCGCAGCCGAGCGAACCCGCCTGCGACCGGGTGCCCGGGTAGACCGCCACCCGGTCACCCAGCCGGTTGCGGACCGCCGCCTCGTCGATCAGCGTCAGAAGCTCGCTCCGGCCGTCCGCGAGGCCGTCCTGTCCGGTCATGCGCTGTCCTCTGCCTCGTGGTCGGGGTGTTCGTCGCGTCCGTGGGTTCGCGGTCACCGGTGGGCCCGCCCCGGCGGTGCGGGCCCACCGGTCGGCCGGGGCTCAGCCCGCCCGGTCGAAGGCGGCCTGGAGCCGGGGGACGTAGTCGGCGAGCGCCGGCGCCCAGCAGCCGTAGTTGTGGCCGCCGTCGCAGGTGGGCGACAGGGTCGAGCCGTCGCCGTAGTCGACGTAGCGGTTGGCGATGCCGAGCTGGTTCAGCCGGGTCCGTACGGTGTCGGTGGCGATCGCCGTGAAGTGGTCGATGGGCCCCTGGTCGCCGGTGTAGAGGGTGATGTCGGTGGCGGCCAGCTTGGCCAGGTTGGCGCCCGCGGCCGGGTTGACCTCGTTCCAGACGTGGTCGGCGCCGAAGACCGGGTAGGGCGAGCCGAAGATCGCGTCGCTGTCGACGTAGGGCCCGTAGCCGACGCACTGGCCGCTGCCGGAGGTGCTCACGGCGCACCACGCGCCCGGGAGGTTGAGCTCGGTGGCCAGGACCGTGGCGCGGATCTCGGTCATGCCGAGGTCGATGCCGCCGGACAGCGAGGCGACGTGGCCGAACAGGTCGGGCCGGAACTCGGCGTAGCGCAGCGCGCCGTAGCCGCCCATCGACAGGCCGACGACGGCCCGGTGCGACCGGTCGCCGAGAGTGCGCAGGTTGGCGTCGATGAAGGGGACGACCTGGCTGGTGTGGAAGGTCTGCCAGTTGGCCGCGCCGAGCACGGTGTTCTGCATGACCCAGTCGGCGTACCAGCCCTTGAGGCCGCCGTCCGGCACGACGGTGATCATCGCGTCGGAGTGCAGGGCGGGCGCGGCCGCGACGTCGTCCACGGTGCCGGCCCCGCCGTGCAGGAAGTACGTCACCGGCCAGCGCCGGCCGGGGTCGGCGGCGTAGCCCCGGGGGAGGAGGATCCGGATCTTGTGCGTGCCGGAGAGCTGACCGGTGGTCACGGTCAGCGTGAAGTCGGTGTCCGAGCGCACGTCGGGGGCGCCGACCTGGGTCAGGCCGAACCCGTCGGTGAAGGTCGGCGGGGCCGGGTCGGCCGCGTGCGCGGGCGCACCGACGAGCAGCGCGGACACGGCCATCGCCGCGGCGACGACGGCCGCCCTGGCGTGCCGGCGCCAGGCGGGCGGGAAGGAGGTCATCGAAGGTCCTCTCGGGGTGGGTGCAGGGGGAGCGGGCCCCGCGGCCGGGCGACGGACGGGGGCGGGGCGCGGTGCTACAGCGCGCAGTAGGCGTCGACCGTCGCCTTGCCGGTGTCCTGCTGGCCCTTCGTCCCGGCGAGCAGGTGGAACTCGTTGTTGGCGCGCGCGACCTGCTTGGCGCCGTCGTCGCTGGTGTACCAGTCGCTGAAGTAGCCCAGTACGGCGCCGTTGTGGCTCCAGGCCCACTGGCCGCACGGCAACTGCACGTGGATGATGCCCAGGCCGTAGCCCACGGTGCCGTCGGCGGTCACCGGGACGGTGGTCTTGAGCTCGGCCTCCTGCGCGGGTGCCAGGAGCCGGCCGGTGACCAGGGCCCGGGAGAAGGCCGTCAGGTCGTCCAGGGTCGACACGATCGCCCCGGCGGGCCCGAAGGTCTGGACGTCGGAGCCGGTGACGTCCCTGATGCCGATGCCGATCACCGGGTACTCGTAGCCGTGCAGGTGGTTGCCGGAGATGGTCGGATCGCTGGTCGGGAAGGTCGTGTCGGCAAGGCCGAGCGGTTCGATGATCCGCTGCCGGATCTCGGCGGCGGCGTCGTTGCCGGTGACGGCCTTGATCACCATGGCGGCCAGGACGTAGTTGGTGTTGGAGTAGCTCCACTGCCCGCCCGGCGTGCCGGTGGGCCGGTGCTGGGCGAGGCCGAGGTTCACCAGGGTCTGCGCCGGCCAGGCCTTGGTGGGCTCGGTGTTCAGCGCGTAGGACAGCGCGAACCCGGTGTCCTTGGCGTAGTCGGGCAGGCCGGAGGTGTGGTTCAGCAACTGGCGGACCGTGATCGTGCTGCCGTCGTAGCCGTTCGCGGCGACCGCGCCGGGCAGCCACTTCGCGACGGTGTCGTCGAGGGACAGCCGCTGCTCGCCCTCCAGCTGGAGCAGCACGGTGGCGGTGAACGCCTTGGTGTTGCTGCCGATCCGGAACCTGGCCTTCGGATCGGCGGGCACCCTGGTGGACAGGTCGCCGACGCCCGCGTGCACGTACTGGGTGGTGTCGCCCTGGCGGACCAGGCCGATCACGCCGGGGTATCCGTCGGCGACCCCCTGCTGAGCGCCGGCCTGGAGGAGGCCGGCGGCGGTCGGGGTGTCGGCGTGCGCCGGCCCGGCACCGGCGAGGGCGGCGAGCGCCAGCGCCGCGCCGGCGGCGATCAGACGTAGGGGTTTCATCGGACTCCTCGGGCTGCGGGGGGTCATGGCGGCGCGCGGTGCTCGCGACCGGTCCGGTCGGCCCGGACCGTCGGCGCGGCGCCGACCTGGTACCCGTGATCCTGCGGGCCGGCCGCCCCGCCGGACAGGCCATCGCACCGGCCACATGTGACCGGCCCCGCTCCGGCCCGCGGACGCCCGCCCCCGGCCTGCGGATTCGCGCGCCCCACCCGGACGGCGCCGGCGGGCCGGGCGCCGGCGGTCACGGCGTACCGGCCGGTGCGGGCGGGAAGGTGGCCGGTGCGTACTTGCCGTGCTGCTGGCGGAAGGTGCGGCCGAGGTGGTGCTGGAGCCGCTCGTGCCGGAACTGGTAGACCGCGCCGGTCTGGCGCAGCACGCCGCGCTGGTAGGCGTCGTCCAGGAACGCGACCGGGCGCCAGGGCAGCCGGCCGGTCAGCGGCAGCCAGACCCGGGCCAGCACCAGCCACTGGCCCCAGGCGGTGAAGGCGAGCAGATAGGCGGCCGTCCCGCCGATCCCGCCGACCGCCCCGATGAACAGGCCGTCCGCCAGCCCCCAGTTCAGCGGACCCAGGACGCCCTGGAACAGGTCGACGACCAGCCGCCCGCCGCCGGCGATGGTGAGGGTGAGGGCCGGCGCCAGGACGAGGAACTGCCGGGCCACCGTGGCGCGGTTGGCGCTGAGCAGGCTGACCGGGGTGGCCGAGGAGGTGACGTCCACCGGCGCCTCCAGCGCGGCCGAGAGCCCGAAGAGCAGGCCGGCCGCCGACCCGAAGGTCAGCCCGAGGCAGAGCATGTTGATCAGGGTGCCTTCGAGGACGTCCGGGTCGGTCAGCGGGGAGCCCGCGTACAGCGCGCGCTCCAGCGCGAGCGCGCAGGCGCAGCCGACGCCCATCAGGGACCCGCCGAGCAGACCGTCCCCGAACCGGGCGAGGAAGGTGCGGACCGGCCGCCGGCCGAGGCTGTCATGGGTGCCGGGCAGCCGCAGCCGCACCCGGGACGGCTCGAAGACCTCCCCGCCGCCGAAGGTGATCAGGATCGCGTACACCGACCCGAAGGCGAGCCCGGCCACCGGCCCCATCAGGCTGCCCTGCAGCAGCACCTCGCCGGCCCCGGTGCCGAAGCCGATGCCGAGCAGGCTGACGAACAGTCCGACGAACCAGTCGGCGAGGGCGACGCTCAGGGAGGTGGCCACGACCACGGCCAGGACCCGGGTCGAGCGCGGCAGCGTGTCGCCGAGCTGCCACCAGGCGAGGTCCTGCCGGTCGTGGTCGAGCCGGACCAGGTGGTGCGCGAGGTGGCCGAGCCAGTGCTGGGCGCGACCGGTGTCCCAGTCCGCCGGCCGGTCCGGCCGGCCGGTGGCGTCCCGCTCCGGGGCGCGGCGGCGGTACACCGCGGGGACGAAGCCCGCCAGCAGGTGCTCCTCCAGGGACTTCGCGGTGGGGAAGCGGGCGGTGTCGAGCAGCTCGGCGGGGTCGCGGCCGGGTGTCTCGCTGTAGGCGGTGCGCGCCAGGATCACCATGAGCGGCGTGGTCAGCACCGCGGCGAGGGCGGCGCCCGCCCCGCTCTCCCCGGCGCGCAGCTCGTCGAGCACGGTGTCCCACAGCGACCCGTCCGCGCTCCCGTCCGCGCTCCCGTCCGCGCTCCCGTCGGTGGCGGCGTCGCCGCGGCCGACCGACCGGGCCGTCCGGGGCAGGTAGTGGCCGAGGTCGTCGAGGGTGAGGTCGGCGAGCGTGATGCCGGCCGCCCAGAGCAGCGGCGCGTGAGCCTCCTGGACGGCCTCGGCGAACTCGTCGTGCCGGCTGGTGAGGACGAGCGGCAGGGTGGTGGCGTTGAGGGCGTCGAGGGCCTCCCGCCGCAGGCCCTCCGCGATCTCGTCGAACCCGTCGAGGACGGGGAGGACGAGGTCGGCGTCGACCAGCGCGGCGGCCAGCGTCGACCCGTGCGGGCCCCGGCGGGCCAGGTGCGGGTGGTCGCGCAGCAGCCGCCCGACCAGCCAGTCCCGCAGGGCGGTGGTGGTCGGGTCCCAGGAGCCGAGACTGAAGATGACCGGGACCCGGCCGGCGGCGCCCGGGGCCTCCAACTGGTCCAGGACGAACCTGATCGTGAGGATCGACTTGCCCGAGCCGGCCCGGCCGAGGATCACCAGCCGCCCGGAGGAGATCCGCCGGTAGACCTCCGCCACGCTCCGCAGGTCACCGCTGAGGTCCATCGGGCGGGGGGCGGCCCCCGGGCCGAGCCGCTGGATGTTCTCCGAACGGTCGGTCAGCCCGGCCGGGGCCCGCTGCCACCGGACCGGGAGCGGGAACGGGTCGTGGACCCGGCGCTGCGCCTCCTCGCGGCGCCAGCGGCGTCTGACCTCGCCGGCCAGCTCCTGCGCGGCGTCGGCCAGCGCGCCGGGCACCGGGCGGGGCGCGGGCGGCGCGGGGGTCTCGGGTGGCGCCGACGGGCCGGGGGCCGGGGTTTCGGCGGCCGGGCCGCCGGGTGGAGCGGGC
>NZ_JBHWUI010000284.1:0-5910 GCF_042737525.1 Kitasatospora sp. NPDC059973
GTGCCGCCCCGGGAGGGCGGCACCGCGCGACGTCGTACCGGGGCGTCCGTCAGAGGTGTCGGAGGTGGTGCCCTTGCGGATGTCAGACGTGCACGACGGGGGCCGGGTCGGTGGCCGTTGCCCCGGTCGCCCCGGTCGCCCCGGTTGCCTTCGGTGCCTTCGCCGGCTTCTCCAGCCGCAGCGCCACGAGCGCGGTGAGCGCGATCCCGGCCGCTGCCAGGTACACCGCGGTACGCAGCCCCTCGGCACTGGCGGCGCGCAGTGCGTCGCCCGAAAGGCCCTCGGCGACGGGGGAGTTGGCGACGGCCACCAGGAGCGCGAGACCGACCGCCCCGCCGACCTGCTGGCTCGTGGAGGCGACACCCGAGGCGATGCCCTGCTCCCGCGCCGGGACCCCGAGCGCGGCCGCGCCGAACATCAGCGTGTACCCGGCACCCTGGCCGAGGCCCAGGACGACCAGCCCGGGGACGAGCGCCCCGTACGAGCCGCCGGTGGACATGGTGGCCCCGACGAGCACGGCACCCGCACCACCGAGGAGCAGGGCCGCGACGAGGACGGGACGGATGCCGAACCGGGTCGCCAGCCGCCCGGCGGTCTGCGACCCCCCGGCGATGGCGGCCATCGGGACGAGGAAGGCGAGGCCGGTGCTCAGCGCGTCGTAGCCGTGCACGGTCTGGAAGTACACGGTGAGGAAGTACAGCAGGGTGCCGAAGGTCGCCATGTAGAGGAAGGTCACCAGGGCGCCGGTCGCCAGGTTCCGGTTGCCGAACAGGCGCAGCGGCAGCAGCGGATCGGCACTGCGGCGCTCGATCGCGACGAAGGCCGCGAGCAGGGCGGCGCCCACCGCCGTGGCGGTCAGCACGACCGCGGAGGTCCAGCCGGCCTCCGGGCCCTGGACGAGCGCGAAGACCAGGGCGGTACTGCCGACGGTCGAGGCGGCCGCACCGGCCAGGTCGAACGAGCGGCCGGCGGCGCGGGGCAGGTCGGGAGCGATCAGCACGAAGGCCAGCAGCGCGGCGGCGCCCGCCAGCGGAACGTTGACGAAGAACACCGAGGCCCAGCCGAACGACTCCGTCAGGACGCCGCCGAGCAGCGACCCGAGGATCATCCCGCTGCCGCCGGCGGTGCCCCAGACGGCGAACGCCCGGTTGCGGTCCCGGCCTTCGGCGAAGCTCGTGGACACCAGGGTGAGCGTGGCGGGGAAGAGGAACGCGCCCCCGGCCCCCTGGACCGCCCGCGCGGCGACGAGCAGACCGGGCCCGGTCGCGAGCCCGCCGAGCAGGGAGGCCCCGGCGTACAGCGCGAGCCCGAGCGCGAACATCCGGCGCGGCCCGAACAGGTCGCTCGCCCGCCCGCCGAGCAGCAGGAACCCGCCGAACGCGACGGCGTATCCGCTGATCACCCACTGCAGGCTCTGCGGCGAGAAGCCGAGCGAGGAGCCGATGTCCGGCAGAGCGACGTACACGATGTTGTAGTCGATCGAGATGATCAGCTGGGCGAACGCGAGCAGCGCCAGCGTGAGACCGAGACGCGCGGACGTGGGCGCGGGGCTGGACGAAGGCATGGCGAAGCCTGCTTTCGAGTAGGGGCCGGAAGAACGACAGCACGGCCGCCACCCACACCACCGGGCGCCTCGTGCTGCTCACACCAACGAATCTAGGGCCCCCAGAGACCGCTCATATGGTGCACTCAGCCACCTGTTCCATGGGTCAATCTCTGGAGCCGGCCCACCGGTCCCCGCCACGGTCCACCGGCGGACGACGGCAGCCGCGACATGACGAGGGCCCCGACCGCGACGCGGCGGGGTAGGGGACACGATTGAACGACGAAGGTCCGGACCGCACCGCGGTCCGGACCTTCTGCCGGCGGAGGATACGAGATTCGAACTCGTGAGGGGTTGCCCAAACGCGTTCTCCGATTTCCCCGAACGCTGCCCACCAGGGTTCACGCCGGTACTGACCTATGGCGGAGCAAATGCTCAACCCTGGCGGAAATGAGCGAACGAGACCAAAATTGAGGCCTACTCGGGCTACGTCGAGCGGGCGTTCGCTGGGTCCCGCCCGTTCGGACCGGCTCGCGATCCGGGCGATGGCCTGGTCGAACATTGCCCGCGCTCGGGCGGCGTCCATGCTGTGCCTCGCAGCCACCACGTGATTCATCAGGAGTCCGCACGACCTAGGTGATCAGGTGGTGGCCGTCTTCCGTTCTGATCCGGCTCAAGTGCAGGAGCGCTGGATCGCGCTGGAGCACGAGGATCTCCAAAGTTGGTGACCAAGGGGCATAACACCATGCAACGATCGGCATGCTGATAGCAACCAGCCCCTGCAGTCAAGGACGCCTCATGTCTGGTGCGCAAACGTTGATCACGACCGTCTACGAGCAGTGGAAGGAGCAAAACGCCGGCCACATGTCAGACAGCGACGCCTGGGAGGTCTTCCTGTCCTGGCTACTGCTCCGAGAGAAGGAAGTGACGCTCGACGCGATCAGTGACGGAATCGTCGACGGCTCCAACGACGGTGGTGTGGACGCCATCTTCACGCTGTTGGAAGGCAGCGTGCTCCCCCTTGACCATCAGGTGGTGGAGAGTCAGCAGGCGGCGAAGGAACTCCCGGAGGGCCTAGAGCTCACTCTCTTCGTCATTCAGTCGAAGTTCTCGAAGAGTTTCGCCCAGACAACCATCTCGGCCCTCCAGTCAGTTCTGCCCTCGGCCCTCGACCTGGGCACCGACCTTGATTCATTGTCGGACGAACTGAACCACCAAGTGCGGGAGAAGCTGTTCGTCTTCCGATCGGCCTACAAGCACCTCCTGGTCAAGCGACCGAAAGTGCAGGTCAATGTGATCGTCGGCACCCGCGGCCTATCGACTGAGATCAATTCCAACGTCTCCAGTCGGGCCGATCGACTGCGCGAGGAGATCTTCCACAAACTGCCCTCGGCCGAGGTGAACGTGGCCATGTTGGGTGCCGAAGAGCTCTGGCGTATGTACGACACGCGCGAAGCTGAGACGCTGACACTTGAGTGTGATGAGGTGCTCACCAGTGGGGAGTCATATGTGGCGCTCGCTCGACTTTCGAGCTTCATCAAGCTGATCTCTGACGAGGGCTTGGGGCTTCGACGCCACCTGTTCGACGCCAATGTGCGGGACTATCAGGGCCAGGTCGCCGTCAACAAGGAGATCCTCGCTTCCTTGCGGGACTCCTCCGGCCCGGACTTCTGGTGGCTCAACAACGGCGTGACGATCGTGTGTGACGAGGCCCATAACGTGGGCAAAACGTTCGCCTTGAAGAACATCCAGATTGTCAACGGCTTGCAGACCTCGCACACGCTCCACAATTGGATCAAGGAGGCCGGGGCAGCCGGCAAGGCAGCCCTGGAGCTTGACGATCGGAAGATCCTCGTGCGTGTTATCAAGGTGAGTGACGACGCTGTCCGGGACAAGATCATTCGCGCCACCAACCGCCAGACCCCAGTGCCGGATGCGTCGCTGCGCGCGACGGACGAAATCCAGCGCAGAATCGAGGCCTACTTCGGGGCCAAGGGACTCTTTTACGACCGTCGCAAGGGCTATTACCGGAACCTGGGGAAGGGCCCGGCAAAGATCATTAGCATTCCGTACCTGGGTCAGGCTATGTATGCCATCGCCTACGGTCGCCCGGAAGTCGCCCGCGGGAAGCCGAATTCGCTCCTCGCTGAAGATGCCCGCTACCGGCAGGCATTCGACCCGAAGGCGGGCCCGAACATCTTTTACTGGGCGGCTAGCGTCCTGCGGCAGGTGGACGAGTATCTCCAGTCGTCACGGTCCCAGACACGGTACTCGGAGCGAAGGCACCTCGCACCCTTCGTGGCTTTCGCGCTGGTGATGAAAGCCCTGGACAAGGACCCTTCCCACTGGGGGGACATCGCGAAGATGGCTGAGGCTCACCGTACCTTCGGCGACAATGAACTGGAGGATGCCTCGACGACCGTCAAGGAACAGCTGGACAGTACACCCAGGGCTCGCGCATTTCGAAGTCGGACGCCACGAAGCGGCAACCTTTCACGAAGCACTTGGTTTCGGTCATTTTGGCTCCGTCGAAGCTCTTCTGACAGGTCGGCCCCCCCGGTGGATGGCCGGAGTGCACAGAAGTGAAGAAGCTGCAGGAATCTGGCCTGCCGCTCGGGGCTGGAGCTGGCTAGGAGAAATTGGACTCGTACTCCAGTGTGACGTGGCGCTCTAGCGTTGGGGGCCGGGCGAGAACGGCAACGGTCACCGCGTAATCATCAGGTTTATGCGGAATCCTGATGAATGACGACCGGCCGAGCAGGCATATCATGCCTGCCCCGGGCCGATGCGGTCGCGGCTGCGAGCGCTCTGTTGGGGTGCTGCGGTCCGTGAAGGCATTCGCTCCTGCGAACGTGAACGGCCAGGTGCTGACAACGGCATCTTGATCGTGGGCCAGCTTCCTGAAGAAGCGAACCGCCTCCGGCGACCATGCAGGGCCAGTGGTCTGGTTGGTCAGTGACGTGCTTGCGATGCTTGCTGTACAGCAGGACCGGGTTCGTATGGTTGTCGAGGGCTGGACCCGGCTGGACCGGGGCGAATGAGACCAGAACTGGGACCACGGCGGTGCAGCATGGCAGACGATGAAGCGACTGTCGCACGGTCTCACCGCCGTAGGACCACCATCGCGCGCATGACGGTGGTTGCATGATCCGCACTGGCGCAGTGCGGCGTCCGCCCCGGCATCGGGTCATAACTGGGACAGCGGGGTGCGTCGAGCCGAGCGGAACGGAAGCCGGTCTGGTGCCCGCCGTTCTACTTGCGGCCCGGTGTCCACTTCATGCCGAGGCGGTACGCCCGGGAAATCACGTCCTGAATCCCCGGGCCGTCTTTCGGAGTGAACCACCTGACCTCGCGCCCGACGACGAGTTCGCCCTTCTGTCGCTTGATCAGGGCGATCGCGCACGCGTGCGCCTGCGGTGGGCACTCGTCGAGGCGTACCTCGAACCGGTCGCCTCGGTCGGAGGTGAGTGTCACCACCGCGTCGAGGCCGCGGAAGTCCCCCGAGCCCTCGTAGATGTAGACGAAGAGGAGGAGTTTCGAGAACTCGGCCTGGTGATCCAGGTTGATCACGAGGTTCTCGCCGGTGGCCAGCGAACCGGTCCGGTCGTCCGCGTCGAGTGCGACGTAAGGGAAGTGGTTCACCGAGCCGAACGAGTTGCCCAGTGCCTGGACGACGGTCTTATGGCCATCGCTGAACCTGATCATGCATCCGAGGTCGAGGTCCACGTCTTTGACTGCCGCGGCCTGCCACTGGCCCCGCATCCTCCGGAAGATGCCGCGCGCCTCTCCGGCTTTCTGCTGGGCGGCGGCCTGGGCCGACGTCCAGTTCAGGTTGACCCGGATGAGGCCGGACGTTACGCCGTGCTTGTCCAGGGAGACGGTGGGGGACGTCTTCGTCAGGACTACTGGGGTGGAGACCATATGGACGGCACGCTCCTCGGTGGTGGATCGAGGTGAAGCAGGTGTAGCCGACATCGAAGCCCTGACCCAGGTCATCGGGCCGGATGTTCGCTGATCCGTGACCGCCCCGACACCGGATCGCTGTTCGTGTGGCTGAGCGGAGTGAGGGCCGCAACCGGGAAGGGCTGGAAGGTCAGACTTCCAGCCACCACGACGTGGTCCGGCAACAGCCTCTCCAGGCCGCGCTCGGCACGGTCCGCGCTGATCTCCTCCGGCAGTTCCTCGGGGAGGGTGACGGTGACCCTTTGGATGCCGGACAAGTCACCATGCTCGCCAGATGGCAGGGTGGCCCGGTTCCCGGGAAACGACGAAGGCCCGCCACCCGTGGCGGTTTCTAAGGGTCGTTGCAACACGTGGTCGGTTGTTCAGGCCGCGAGCAGTTTATGCAGGCGCTCGGCTGGGGTTTC
>NZ_JBHWUI010000285.1:0-5883 GCF_042737525.1 Kitasatospora sp. NPDC059973
TCCTTGACCGGAGGCGGCGGGCCGTCGCCCTACACTGACCCGCTGTGAACGAAACCCTGGAGGACGCGGCCCTCGTCCTCGTCTTCATCATGCTGGGTGGCCTGTTCAACGTCGCCGAGATCTCGCTGATCTCGCTGCGCGAGGGCCAGATCAGGTCACTGGCGGGGCGCGGGACCCGGCGCGCGGCCCGCGCCGCACACCTGGCCGCCGACCCGAACCGCTTCCTGGCCGCCGTGCAGGTCGGGGTGACCTGCATGGGCTTCCTGTCCGCCGCCTTCGGCGCGGACACCCTGGCCGGCAAGGTGGCGCCACTGTTCGTCCGGGCCGGGCTGTCCGCGGGCGTCGCCGACGCGCTCGCCCTGGTCGGCCTCACCCTGCTGATCAGCTACGCCTCGCTGGTGCTCGGCGAGCTCACCCCCAAGCGGATCGGCCTCCAGCGCGCCGACTCCATCGCCGTCCTCGCCGCCCCGGTGGTGGACGTGATGTCGGTGGCGCTGCGCCCGGTGATCTGGCTGCTCGGCCACTCCACCAACCTGATGGTCCGCCTGCTCGGCGGCGACCCGGCGGCCGGGCGCGGCTCGATGAGCTCCGAGGAGCTCCGCGGCCTGGTCGCCACCAACACCGAACTCGGAAGCGACGAGCGGGCGTTGATCGCCGACGTGTTCGCCGCGGGGGAGCGCCAGCTGCGCGAGGTGATGGTCCCGCGCACCGAGGTGACCTTCCTGGACGCCGAGCGCCCGCTCGCCGAGGTCCGCGAGCAGGCCGACTCCTCGCCGCACTCGCGCTATCCGGTGGTCGAGGGCAGCTACGACGCGGTCACCGGCTTCGTCCACGTCCGCGACCTGTACGGTGCCCGCGGCGAGCAGGCGGTGAAGGTGCGCGACCTGGCCCGCCCGATCAAGCTGCTGCCCGGCACCAAGCGGGTGCTGGCGGCGATGGGCGAGATGCGCCGGGAGGGCCACCACCTGGCCATCGTGGTGGACGAGTACGGCGGCACCGCCGGCATCGTCACCCTGGAGGACCTGGTCGAGGAGGTGATCGGCGAGATCCGTGACGAGTACGACTCCCAGGAGCCGAGCACCACCCGCCGGCTGGCCGGCGGCGCCATGGAGCTGGACGGCCTGCTGAACCTCGGCGACTTCACCGAGGAGACCGGCGTCACCCTGCCCGAGGGCCCGTACGAGACGGTGGCCGGCTGCCTGGTGGCCGCGCTCGGCCGGCTGCCCGTCGACGGTGACCAGGTCCGGATCCCGATCGGCGCCGAGGAGGTCCGGCTGACGGTGGCCAAGCTGGAGGGCCGGCGGATCGCCCGGGTCGGGGTGAGTGCGGTCACACTGTCGGAACCTCCGGGGGCAGAGGTTTCCTGACCGGTCGGTGGAACTGGAACAATGGCCCGCATGGTCAACGCAGCGGTCACTGGTCCGGTCAAGGACCGTCCCCGGGTACTCTCCGGCATCCAGCCCACCTCCGGCTCGTTCCACCTGGGCAACTACCTCGGTGCCGTCCGCCAGTGGGTCGATCTCCAGGAGGCCAACGACGCCTTCTACATGGTGGTCGACCTGCACGCGATCACCGTGGAGCAGGACCCGGCGACGCTGCGCCAGAACACCCGGGTCTCCGCCGCCCAGCTGCTCGGCGCCGGCCTGGACCCGGACCGCTGCACCCTGTTCGTCCAGTCCCACGTGCCCGAGCACGCGCAGCTCGGCTGGGTGATGAACTGCCTCACCGGCTTCGGCGAGGCCTCCCGGATGACCCAGTTCAAGGACAAGTCCGCCAAGCAGGGCGCCGCGAGCACCTCGGTCGGCCTCTTCACCTACCCGATCCTGCAGATCGCCGACATCCTGCTCTACCAGGCGGACGCGGTGCCGGTCGGCGAGGACCAGCGCCAGCACGTGGAGCTCACCCGGGACCTCGCGGAGCGCTTCAACACCCGCTACAGCCCGACCTTCACCGTCCCGAAGCCGTACATCCTCAAGGAGACGGCGAAGATCCAGGACCTCCAGGACCCGGGCATCAAGATGAGCAAGTCGGCCTCCTCGGCCAAGGGCCTGGTCAGCCTGCTGGACGAGCCGAAGGTCAGCGCCAAGAAGTTCAAGAGCGCCGTCACCGACACCGGCACCGTCGTCTCCTACGACGAGGAGGAGAAGGCCGGCGTCTCCAACCTGCTGCGCATCCACTCCGCGCTCAGCGGCCAGTCGGTCGACCAGCTGGTGGCACACTTCGAGGGCAAGATGTACGGCGCCCTGAAGACCGAGCTGGCCGAGCTGTTCACCGAGTGGGTGACGCCCTTCCAGGAGCGCACCCGCACCTTCCTGGACGACCCGGCCGAGCTGGACCGGGTACTGGCGATCGGTGCGGAGAAGGCCCGGACGGTGGCGTCGCAGACGCTGGAGACGGTGTACGACCGGATCGGCTTCCTCCCGGCCGCCAAGCGGTGACAGCCCTGACGAGCCTGCCCGATGGTGACGATCTCCCCGAGCTCGTCACCATCGGCGTGTCCGTGAGCGTCCCGGATCCGTACGGCTCGGCGATCCAGGACGCGCGGGCCGGGTTCGGCGATCCGCTGGCCCGGTCGATACCCACGCACGTCACCCTGCTGCCGCCGACCGAGGTGGCCGCCGCCGAGCTGCCGAAGATCGAGGAGCACCTGGCGGCGGTGGCCCGGGCGCACCGGCCGTTCCGGATGCTGCTGCGCGGCAGCGGGACCTTCCGGCCGGTCTCGCCGGTGGTCTTCGTCCGGGTCGAGGGGGGCGCCCAGGAGTGCCGGCTGCTGGAGGCGGACATCCGCTCCGGCCCGCTGGCCCGGGAGCTGGCCTTCCCGTACCACCCGCACGTCACGGTGGCGCACGGGCTGGCGGAGGACGTGCTGGACCAGGCGTACGGGCAGACCCGTGGCTTCCGGGCGGCCTTCGCGGTGCCGGGCTTCGGCCTGTCCCGGTTCGACGCCGACGAGGTCTGGCGCCCCTGGCGCTCCTACGACTTCGGCTGACCCGCACCGCCGCCGGGCCGCGGTGCCCCGTGCCCGCCGGCCCGGCCGAGGTCGAGCATCCGGTCCACCACCCGGCGCGCGGCCCCGCCGTCCTCCAGCCCGCAGTGCGTGGCGCGGAACGCGCGGTAGCGCTCCCGGTACCCGGGCGGCGGGCCGGAGCCGTCGTCGGCGAGCCCGCGCAGCGCGTCGAGCAGCCCGGCCGAGTCGGGGATGAGCGGGCCGGGGGCCTGCGCCTCGAAGTCGAAGGAGAAGCCGCGCAGGGTGTCCCGGTAGTGCTCCAGGTCGTAGGTGAAGAAGAGCACCGGGCGGCCGGTGATCGCGAAGTCGAACGTGATCGACGAGTAGTCGGTGACCAGCACGTCCGCGATCAGCAGCAGCTCCTGCACGTCGGGGTAGTCCCCGCAGTCGAGGACGAAGCCGTCCCCGGCGCCGGGCAGCGGCTCGCGGACGTGCGCGTGCGGGCGGATCAGCAGGACGTGGTCGTGGCCGAGGGCGCGCCGGGCCCGGTCCAGGTCGATCCGCAGGTCGAGGCGGAACCCCTCGCCGTCGCCGCGCCGCTGGTCCTCCCGCCAGGTCGGGGCGTAGAGCACGATCCGCTTGCCGTCGGGGATGCCGAGCCGGCGCCGGACGGCCGCCGCCCGCCCGGCGTCCGGCCGGGCCAGCACGTCGTTGCGCGGGTAGCCGGACTCCAGGATCTCGCCCCCGAAGCGGAACGCCCGGCGCAGCAGCGGGGTGGCGAACGGGCTGGGCGAGAGCAGCAGGCTCCACTGCGGGGTCTCCCGGTCGAGCGCCGCCAGGTAGCCGTGGTCGGCCAGCCAGGGGTTCTCGACGTCGTGCGCGATCCGCTTGAGCAGCGAGCCGTGCCAGGTCTGGACGACCACCTGGCCGTCCCGGCGGTCCAGGAAGTCGGGGAAGTGCGTGTTGCCGACCAGGTACCGGCTGGTGGCCAGCGCGCGGTACCACTCGGGGCTCCAGACCCGTACCGCGCGGACGCCGGCGGGCAGGGCGGCCTGGGCGTCGTCGACCGTCCAGAGGTGCTCCAACGGCTCGCCGCGCCGGGCGAGTTCGGCGTGCACCGCGCGTGGTGAGTCGGCGTACCCGCGGCCGCCGAACACGTCGTACAGCACGGCGTCGCGCAGCGGCTCCCGGCGGGCGGCCGGGTACCCGTCGGTGCGCTGGCGGGCCTGGCTCCAGGCGCTGCGCTCGGCGGGCGAGAGGACGGGGGTGGAGTCCACCAGCAGGGTGTCGTGCCAGCGGCGTTGGAGCAGGATCCGCTTGCCGCCGGCCCCGGTGGCGGCGGGCAGCGCGGGGAGCGCCGCGGGGGCGGCGATCAGCGGCCGGGGCGCTCCCGGCCGGCCGGCCGGGAGCAGCGAGGCCTCCCAGACGCCCTTGCGCAGCGGCAGCGCGGTGCCGTCGGCGCCGGTGCGGGTGGCGGGCAGCCGGACGGTGAAGCGGCCGTCCGCCCCGCGGTCGACCCGGTGGCGGACCTCGCCGGCCGTCCCGGTGTGCCGCAGGACGAGGTCGAGCGGCTCGCGGCCGGGGCAGTGCCCGGTGAGCTCGAAGCCGCCGGCCCGCACCGCGATCCGCTCGACGTAGCCGGCCGCGGGCTGGACGCAGAACTGCAGCCGGCCATCGGCGAGGTGCTTCAGGTAGAGCGCCCGGTCGGGGGCGCCGGGCAGCGCGTGCTGACCGGCCACCGGGCCGCCGCGCTCGTCCAGGGTCAGCTGCTCGGTGGAGCCGTCCGGGCGCAGCAGTTCGGCGTCCCAGTGCTCCAGGTGGCCGGCGCCGCGCCCGTCGGCGGTGAACGGCCGGTACGGCAGGTGGAGGGCGAAGGTGTTGCCGGTCCGGGCGACCGGCCACAGCAGGACGGCGTCGCTCTCCCGGTGGCGCAGCCGCAGCGCGGTGCCGGGCGGGCAGTGCCCGGCGGTGCCGCGCAGGTCGAGGCCGTCCGTGGCGGGGGCGGCGTGGGTGAGCCGGACGCCGGGGCGTTCGAGCCGCAGCCGCAGCCGGCCGTCGGCGAAGTGCGGCTGGAGGCGGACGTCGTGGTCGACCCAGCGGGCCGGCGGGTACTCACCGGAGCCGCACCAGTGCGGGGCGAGGGCGCCGTACTGGCGGCGCAGCCGGGTGGGCCGGGGGCGGGTGAACAGGGTGACCCCGATCCGCCAGTCGCCGAGCAGCCACTCCTCGGCCCGCCGCAGCCGGCGCGGTTCGACCAGGGCGGTGAAGCCGGACCAGTCGTGGTTGTGGTCGGGCTGGGCGCTGTCGTCGGTGATCTCGGGCAGCCGGCGCGGCCGGGACCGGAGGTGGAGGGGCGGTTCGGCGTCGTCCCGGAGCAGGGTCAGCCAGGTCCAGGCCGAGCCGGGGCGGGCGGTGTCCAGGTCGTCGGGGCGGGCGAAGCCGGTGAGTTCGAGGCCGCGGGCGTGCCAGCGGGCGCGCAGCAGGCCGAAGGCGACGCCCTCGTCGGCGGCGGGCAGGTCGTCGTGCGAGTGGGGGGCGGCCTGCGGGAGGACGAACCGCGTGAGGACAGGCATGGGGTGGCCCTTCGGCAACGGGATCCCGGCCCATGGCGGTGGTCCGGGGCGGCATTCGTACCGGGGGAGCGGACGAGGCCGATTCGATATCGAATACCGAAATGACACCCGGGGTCAACTGAGAAATCCGGAGGAATAGCTGAGAAATCCGTCGGCGAAACACGGGTTCGATTGAATTGTTCATATGAATCTTCGGCGACTCCCGGAAAGCGCCCAGAAAAGTCCGGAAAGCTGTCCGGAGCAGCCCGGAAAGCAGCCCGGAGCAGCCCGGAAAACACGGAGGCGGGCCGCGCGGGGGGGGGGGGGGGGGGCCCCCGGGGGGGGGCCGGGTAGGGGGGGGGGGGCGGGCCGGCCCCCCCCCCG
>NZ_JBHWUI010000286.1:0-5870 GCF_042737525.1 Kitasatospora sp. NPDC059973
CGGCCCGGCGGACCCGACGCCCGGGCCGTCCGGCTACCCGGGCCCGGCGAGCGCGGCCCGCAGCCGCTCGGCGACCGCCGCCGCGGCCGCCTCGTCCGGGTACTTCCCCCGTGGCCAGAAGAAGCCGCGCAACCCGTCCTTCGGATTGCGCGGCACGACGTGCACGTGCAGGTGCGGCACCGACTGGCTGATCCGGTTGTTCGCCGCGACGAAGCTGCCCGCCGCCCCCAGCCCCAGCTCCACGGCGGCGGCCACCCGCCGCACCCGCAGGAAGAACGGCCCCACCTCCGCCGCCGGCAGGTCCGCCAGCGTGCGGTGGTGGGCGCGCGGCACGACCAGGACGTGGCCGGGGAAGAGCGGACGCCGGTCCAGGAAGGCCACCGCCGCCTCGTCGTCCAGCACCCGGTGGGCCGGCTCCTCGCCCGCCACCACCGCACAGAAGACGCAGTCCATCCGTCCATTCAAGCCACCACCCGCCGGCCCGGCACGCCCGCGGACCACGCATCCGCGCCGCTTCACCCGTCCGGCCGCCGACGCGAGCGTGGTGGACGTCGGGGCCGCGGCCCGAGCCCGGCACGAGTGGGCGGGCCCGCGCCGCGCGGTGCGGGCCGGCCCGGCCGGGCCCGCCTACTCGTACCGGTAGAGCAGCGAATCCCGCTCGGTCTCCTCGATCATCTCGATGGTCAGGCCGGGATCGCGCAGGTGGGACAGGGTGACCTCGGCGGAGCTGGGCTGCTCGTCCGTGCCGAGCCAGTTCTCCGGCTTCCAGGCCGAGCCGCGCAGGAACGCCTTCGGGCAGTGCGCGTACACCTCCTCCACCGCCACCACGACGGCGCTGCGCGGCGGCTTGCCGACCGCCGTCAGCTGCTCCAGCAGCCGCGGGTCGGTGGAGACGCAGGCGCGCCCGTTGACCCGGAGCGTGGTGTCCCGGCCCGGCACCACGAAGAGCAGCCCGACCCGGCCGGTCTCGATGATGTTGTGCAGGGTGTCCAGCCGCTTGTTCCCGGTGGCGTCGGGGATGGCCAGGGTGTGCTCGTCCAGCACCGACACCAGCCCGGGCGGCCCGCCGCGCGGCGAGACGTCGCACCGTCCGGCCGCGTCCGCGCTCGCCACGAGAACCAGTGAGGAGCAGGCGATCAACTGCCGCGCCGGCTCGTGGATGTGGTCCACCTGCTTGCGCCGCGCGTGGTCGCCGGGCTGCTCGTAGACCTCCCGGAGGTCCGCCGCGGTGCGCAGCGCGTGGGCGCCGAGGGCGGCGAACAGGCTCTCCGGCGCCTCGGGCGGGGTGCTGGACGGAACGGCGGTCTCCGGTGTGGTGGTCATACCGGGAATCTAGCGAAGCTCGTCCGGCGGCCGGCGGCCGGCGGCCGGCGCCCTGGCCCTGTCCGGGGACCCACCGGACCCTCCCCACCAGCGGCTCCGCGCCGATAATGGGGCCAAGGACTTTCGCGGGAGGTGGTGGACGTGATCGTCAGGATTTGGGCCGGGCAGGTCATGGCCGGACACGTCGAGGAGTTCTGCGCGGTGCTCGCCACGCAGGTGATCCCCCAGCTCGGCCGGACCGACGGCTGTCTGGGCGGCGAACTGCTGCGCTCGGTGACGGAGGACGGCCACCGGGTGCTGGTGCTCAGCCGGTGGCGCGACGAGGAGGCGCTACGCGGGTACGCGGGGCCGATGTGGCGGATCCGGCCGGTCTGGTCGGAGGGCGAGCTGCGCTACCTCGCGCACCCGCCCGAGGTCAGCCACTTCACCCTGGTACCGGCCACCTGAAACGCCGCCCCGCCCCGGAGCGCAGGTGACCGGCCGGGGGCGAGGGCCGTCAGACCACGAGCGGCACCGGGTGGATCTCGTCCGCCGGGTGGCCGGTGCGCTCGTGAACGCGCTGCACGGCCTCCTTCGAGGGCGCCTCGGAGAGGCAGTAGACGGTGCCGGACTCCGGGTCGGCCCAGGCCTGCTCGAACTGCACGCCCTCGTTCTCCTGGACCGCCAGGTCCGCCTGGTGGGCCATCCGCAGTTCCTCACCGGTGATTCCGGTCATGCCGTGGTGGACGTCCATGAACTTGGCCATCGTCCTCGCACCTCCAGGAGTCCCGGCCGGTCGGCGCCGGCCGTGTACCACCAGCCTGCGCCCGTCGCACCCCGGGCCGCCACCGGACGGCGGCCCGGCCGGCCCGGCACCCCTACGCGGGCCGCCCCACCGGGCCCGCGCCGCCCCGCGCATTCCCGCCGCCCGCGTGAAACAGACCACAGCGGAAGCCTCTCCCTGGGCCTGTGCGGGCCATGGCACAATGACGTCAGCAGTAGCAGTGACGTTCAGCGCACTCCGGGGTCGGTGAAAATCCGAACCGGCGGTTACAGTCCGCGACCCGTCCGCAGCCAGCGGCCGGTTGACCAGGTGAAATTCCTGGACCGACGGTTAAAGTCCGGATGGGAGGCGTGCGCGGCGGACGATGAGCAGTACCCGTGGTCCCCCGGTGGACCGCGGGCAGGTGTGCGACGGGAGAGCTCTCTCCCGGCGGTTGCGCGACAGCCCGGCGACGGGTCCTGTCCGGTGGCCCGCGCACCCGTGCCCGTCCGTGTCCTCTCCCATGCCCGCCCCGGAGTCCGCGCCCCCAAGCGCGAGGAGAACCCGGGTGTTCACCGGCATCATCGAAGAGCTCGGCGAGGTCGTGTCGATCGAGGAGATCGGCGACTCCTCGCGAATCCGCCTGCGCGGACCGGTGGTCTGTCAGGACGCGCACCACGGCGACTCCATCGCGGTCAACGGCGTCTGCCTGACCGTCGTCGACACTCCCGAGGAACTGGCCGGCCGGTCCGGTGAGTTCAGCGCCGATGTGATGGCCGAGACGCTCCACCGCTCCAGTCTGGGCGAGCTCGCCCCCGGCTCCCGGGTCAACCTGGAACGCGCGATGGCCCTCGGCGCACGGCTCGGCGGGCACCTCGTCCAGGGCCATGTCGACGCCACCGGCGCCCTGTTGGGCCGCGAGCCCGGCGAGCGCGACGCCGACGGCAAGCTCCGCTGGGAGGTGCTGCGCTTCTCGCTGCCCGCCACCATCTCCCGCTACCTGGTGGAGAAGGGCTCGATCACCGTGGACGGCGTCAGCCTGACCGTCGTCGAGGCCGCCCGCGACAGCTTCACCGTCAGCCTCATCCCGGCCACCCTCGCGCTGACCACGCTCGGCACCAAGGCCGTCGGCGAGAGCGTCAACCTGGAGGTCGACGTCCTCGCCAAGTACGTGGAGCGGCTGCTCGACTCCCGCGCCCTGCCCTCGACGACCACCGGAGAAGCCCAGTGAACTGGCTGAGCGGAGAAGCGTTCACCGTCTTCGGTGAGCACGTGAAGTGGGCCGACATGATCGGCAACCTGCTCGGCCTGGGCGGCCTCGCGCTCGGCTGGCGCCGCTCGGTGTGGAGCTGGCCGGTGCAGCTGCTCTCCGGCGCCGTGCTGATCACGGCCTACCTGAACGGCCACGTCCCCGGCCTGATCGGCAAGCAGCTGATCGTGGTCGCCACGGCCGCCTGGGGCTGGACGCGGTGGCGGCGCGGCCGCCGCGGGGCGGACGGCATCGCCGTCCGGTTCGCGAGCTGGCCCGAGCGGGCCGCCCTGGTGGCCGGCACCGCGCTCGGCACCGGTGCGCTGGCCTGGCTCTTCCTGGCCAACCCCAGCCTCTCCTGGAGCCCCTGGTCGGACGCCTACATCTTCGTCGGCACGCTGGCGGCGATGGTCGCCCAGGCCCGCGGCTGGGTGGAGTTCTGGTTCGCCTGGATCGCCGTCGACGTGGTCGGCGTCCCGCTCGCCTTCAACAGCGGCTACTCCTTCTCCGGCCTCACCTACTCGATCTACTTCGTCCTGGTACTGCTCGGCCTGCGTTCCTGGTGGCTGAGCACCCGTGAGCCGCGCACCACGTCCGCCACCGTCCCGCAGGGAGCCACGGCATGACCGCCAACCAGACCGCCGACCTCGACCTCGCGCTCGACCCGGTCGAGCGGGCCGTCGCCGACATCGCGCTCGGCCGAGCCGTCATCGTGGTCGACGACGAGGACCGCGAGAACGAGGGCGACATCGTCTTCGCCGCCTCCGCCGCCACCCCCGAGCTGATGGCCTTCACCATCCGCTACAGCTCCGGCGTGATCTGCGTCCCGATGACCGGCCCGGAGCTGGACCGGCTCAAGCTGCCCCCGATGACCCAGGTCAACGAGGACCGCAAGGGCACCGCCTACGCCGTCTCGGTCGACGCCCGCGACGGGGTCGACACCGGCATCTCGGCCGCCGACCGCGCCCGGACCGTCCGGCTGCTCTCCTCCACCGGGACGGAGCCCGGCGACCTCACCCGCCCCGGGCACGTCTTCCCGCTGCGGGCCGTCGAGGGCGGCGTGCTCGTGCGCCCCGGCCACACCGAGGCCGCCGTCGACCTGGCCCGGCTGGCCGGGCTGGCACCGGCCGGCGCCATCGCCGAGGTGGTCAACGACGACGGCACGATGGCCCGGCTGCCCGAGCTGGTCGCCTTCGCCCGCGAGCACGGCCTGGCGATCATCTCCATCGAGGACCTGATCGCCTACCGCCGCCGCACCGAGCTCCACGTGGACCGGGCCGCCGTCACCGCGCTGCCCACCGCGTACGGGGAGTTCACCGCCGTCGGCTACCGCGGCACCATCGACGGCGTCGAGCACCTCGCCCTGGTGGCCGGCGGCCTGGACGCCGACGGCCGCCTCCCCGACGGCGAGGACGTGCTGGTGCGGGTCCACTCCGAGTGCCTCACCGGTGACGTGTTCGGCTCGCTGCGCTGCGACTGCGGCCCGCAGCTGGAGGCCTCGCTGCGCAGGGTGACCGAGGCCGGCCGGGGCGTCGTCCTCTACCTGCGCGGCCACGAGGGCCGGGGCATCGGCCTCGCCCACAAGCTGCGCGCCTACCAGCTCCAGGAGCAGGGCCGCGACACCGTCGACGCCAACCTGGACCTCGGCCTGCCCGCCGACGCCCGCGACTACAGCATCGGCGCCCAGATGCTCGGCGACCTCGGCGTCCGCTCGCTCACCCTGCTCACCAACAACCCCGAGAAGCTCGCCGCGCTCACCGAGCACGGCCTGAAGGTCAAGGGCCGCGAGCCGGTCGAGACCCCGGCGGGCGAGCACAACCTGCGCTACCTGCGGACCAAGCGCGACCGGATGGGCCACGACCTGCCCGGTCTCGGCTCCTGAAGCACCCCCGTCACGACCCCCGGAAGAGGAACAGCACATGAGCGGCCACGGAGCCCCCGAGCTGACCATCGACAACGCCGCCGGCCTCAAGGTCGCCGTGATCGCGGCCCAGTGGCACGAGCAGGTGATGAACGGCCTGCTGGACGGCGCCCACCGCGCCCTCAAGGAGCTCGGCATCGACGAGCCGACCGTGCTGCGGGTGCCCGGCACCTTCGAACTGCCGGTCGCCGCCAAGCGCCTCGCCGACCGCGGCTACGACGCGGTGATCGCGCTCGGCGTGGTCATCCGCGGCGGCACCCCGCACTTCGACTACGTCTGCCAGGCCGCCACCGCCGGCCTCACCCAGGTCAGCGTCGACACCGGCGTCCCGATCGGCTTCGGCGTCCTGACCTGCGACAACGAGCAGCAGGCGGTGGACCGCGCGGGCCTGCCCGGCTCCTCCGAGGACAAGGGGCACGAGGCCGTCACGGCGGCCGTCGCCACCGCCGCCGTCCTCAAGTCGCTCGCCTGACGCGCCGCACCGACCCACGGCACGGTCCCGGACCGTGGACGTCCACCGGGGCGCCGAGCGCCTCGCGGGCCCGCGCCACCAGCCGGGCGGCGGCCGGGGCGTGGCCGCCGAGGGAGAAGAAGTCGCAGTCGGCGTGCACGACGCGCGAGGGCAGGCCGAGGAC